>CAYGUD010000392.1:0-2580 GCA_964352865.1 uncultured Hyphomonas sp. | reverse complement strand
ACGCGCTTAACAATGCGACGCTGCCCTTTGTCATGCAAATTTCAAAACTAGGCGGCCGTGACGCGGTCAACACCAATGCGCATCTGGCCGAAGGGTTGACTGTCGCAGATGGCGCGATCGCGCACGAACAAGTCGCGCGCGATCTCGGAATGGCATTCAAACGCCCAGACTGGTTCAAAGCCTAGGAGTCGGTTTCGTCCGCAGCAGCTTCTGGTCCGTCGCCTTTGAGGTAGGTATCTAGGAAAGTGACATAAGCCTCAGACGCGGTGATGCGGTTCTCTTTGCGGAGGAAACCGTGTCCTTCGTCAGGGAATAATACATATTCAACCGGCACGCCATTGGCGCGGATTGCGGCAACCAGTTCGTCGCTTTCGACTTGCAGGACACGCGGATCATTGGCGCCTTGAACCACCAGCATTGGCTTGGTGACATTTGCCGCATGGAAGAGCGGCGAGATCGCGTGATGACGCTCCCCATCCGTCGCCGGATCCCCCATCTCGTCATACAGAGACTCGCGGAATGACGCCCACCAGTCCGGAATGCTGTTCAGCGTTCGGACCCAGTTTGTGACCCCAAAGATATTGACGCCGACTTCAAACTCTTCCGGATGGAAGGTCAGGGCCGCCGCGGTCATATAGCCGCCATAAGATCCGCCCATGACGCCGACTTTCTCGCCATCGACCCAATCAAGGCCGCGCAAGTAATGACCCGCTTCGACAATGTCGCGCAGGTCTTCCTGGCCATGGCGCTTGTCATCCATGTGGAAGAAGGTTTTGCCATAGCCGGATGAGCCGCGATTGTTTGCGCCGTAAACGGCATAACCATGATTCACCAGGTGCTGGATCATAGCACTATAACCGCGCGTGGTCTGGCCGCCCGGGCCACCATGAACAAACACAATTGCCGGCACCGGATTATCTGCCGAGGCTTGCTTTGGCTTGTACAGGATACCCGGAATAGTCACCCCGTCAGAGGCTTCAAACCGCTCGACAGTCGCCGTCACCAGATTGGCTTCGTCGATTTCCGGGTTGAGCGCATCTGTCAGACGAACAGCATCGCCGCCAAGCTCGGTCATATAGAGATTGTAAGGCGAGGTATCGGTGTTCAAACCAAAGGCAATTTTGGATTCGTCACGCGAGAACCGGATTTGTCCCAGCTCACCTTCCGGCACGCCGCTCAAAACAATATCTTCGCCGGTTTCGGTGTTCAGAATGGTCAGATCGGTGAGACCATCAGCATTGATGGCGTGAACACGGTACTGGCCACTCGGCGAATAAAAGACGAAACTAACATCCCAATCAGCTTCAATCAGCGCAGCTTTTTCGCCGGTCTCGAGATTGTGTGTCCAGGCCTGATTAAACTCGCCATACTCGTTCGTGCTATAGACCAGTTTGGTTTCGTCCGGTGTGAAGCCATATGTCGAATGAGCAACATTGCCCTCGTGCGCCGTCACCAGAACAGGTGTCCGATCATCCGCGGCCAGATCGACAATATAGACATCTGAATCCGCACTTGTGCGCGGCTTGTCCAGAGCCAGCCAGCGTCCGCTATCGCTCAGCGCGCCGGGTTGGAATCCCGGATTTTCAAACACCATCGTCGTGCTGTAATCGGCTGGATCGACTGAATAGAGGTCGAAGCTCGCGGAATCCCGGCCATTGTGCCAGACATAGAAGACCTGATTATCAGCCCGCCAGCCCCCGAAAAAGGCTTTCACGTCATCGCCGGGCGTAATATCAGTCAGCGTACCGTCGAGCTCGCCGACATAAATATGGTTCAGCTCGTTTCCGCCCTGGTCAGCGGAGACAATGAAGCGGTCATCTTCAGGGAAAAAGGATTGTGCAAAATGCGCATCCGTCTCTGACGAGGTGAGCGGAGTGGTCGTACCATCAGCGCTGATCGCGATCGCATTGAACACACCGCTGGCATCCGACTGGGCCAGAATTTTGCTATCATCACTCGACCAGGCAAAGCCACTACCATTGGCCAGGCCAAAGCTGGTTGTCTGGAAGAAGGCTTCGGCAGAATAAGCCTCGAACGCGACTTTTTCGGCCATCATATCCGGTGCATCCGTGACCGTATCTTCAGCAACTGGCGGCGCGGCGGCTTCGACGGGGTCGGTCTCAATATTGCTCGTATTGACGCACGCGGCTGCCAGTGCCAGCGCCGAAGCGCCGATTAGAAATTTCGTCATTTTAGATCATCCCTCAAATGCTAATTATAGTTAACACTAGCAGCGGAGGGATGTCTTGGCGAGCTTAAACCGTCTCGCCCACGCGGAGCGCCGCGACCCGGCCAATCGCAGCTTCTGCTTCGGTCATAATCCGATCCACAATGTCTTTGACCGGCAGGATATCCTGAACGCCGCCAGCTGATTGCCCCATCGCAAAACACGATTTCGTCGCATCGAGGCGTGCTTCATCGGTAATCCCGCCAATGCCGCCAATAACATCCGTCTGAACCGAATGTATGGCCTGCATCGGGAAAGCCTGAATATCGTCCGGTCGGCTTTCCCAGTCGGCGATGTATTCATTGGTGCGGCAACGCATCGGCTTGCCGGAATAGCACCGCGTCCGTGTCGTG
>CAYGUD010000391.1:0-2600 GCA_964352865.1 uncultured Hyphomonas sp. | reverse complement strand
CTTGCAGAACGGCGCGTTGGTCCCGAGCGAGGGTAAGTTTGTCGGGGGCGCCTTGCAAGTCTGACAGACGCGCCCGGTGCTCAGTGACCACTTCCGGTGGGGCTTTGGCGACAAACGCATCGTTCCCGAGGCGTTTTTCAAGGCCGGTAATCTCGCCGCCTATTTTGCCGAGTTGTTTGTCCAGACGCGCCACTTCCTCGCTGACATCAATCAAATCTGCGATTTCCAGAACCACAGTGGCCTCATCGACCACGGTTTTGACTGAGCCTGCCGGCGCCGCATCAGCGAGATCGAATTTTTCGAGGCGGGCAAGCCGCATGATGACATCGCGGTGGGCGGTCAGGCGGCGCGCTGTTTCGTCATTGGCCCCTGTGAGACTGGCCGGAACTTTTGCACCCGCCGGGACATTTACATCCGCGCGGACCGAGCGGATTTGCGACACCGTCTTAAGCACCCAGCTGAGCTCATCGGCGGCCTCGTGGTTGGTATAGCCTTCCTCGAGACCAGGCCATTTTTGCTGCATCAGGAAGTCTGAGCGCTCCGCCGTTTGCTCCCAGAGGGTCTCCGTGATGAACGGCATAAACGGGTGGAGGAGCGCAAATATTCGTTCAAGTGTCCAACCAAGGATGAGCTGGGTTTCGTCTTTTTCAGGCCCATCTCCGCCTTGCAAAACCGGTTTTGAGAGCTCCAGGTAGCAGTCGCAGAAGACATCCCAGACAAAATGATAAGCGACGTCGGCGGCATCGTTGAAACGGTAATCTTCGATCGCGTCCGAGACCTGATCACAGCATTTATAGAGCTCGCCAATGATCCATTGATTCAGCGCCAACCCGAGTGTTTCCGGGTATACCGGCGTTTCGAACCTGGCTTCGTACATTTGTGCGAAACGTGTCGCGCTCCAAAGTTTTGATCCGAAGTTTCGGTAGCCCGCAACCCGGTCAACTGACAGATTTATGTCCCGTCCTTTGGTCGCCATCGCCGCCAGCGTGAAGCGCAGCGCATCAGCGCCGTAAGCTTCAAATCCTTTTGGATAACGCTTGCGTGTCGCCTTCTCGACTTGCGGGGCTTTTTCCGGTTGGCGCAGGCCGGTTGTTCGTTTGGCGACCAGGGCGTCCGGGTCGATACCATCAATCAAGTCGACCGGGTCAATGACATTGCCCTCGGACTTGGACATTTTCTTACCCGCTTCATCGCGGACAATGGCGTGGATATAGACGTCCTTGAAAGGCACTTCGCCGTCCATGAACTTGATCCCCATCATCATCATCCGCGCAACCCAGAAGAAGATAATGTCGAACGCGGTGACGAGCGTCGCGCCAGGGTAGAACGTTTTCAAGCCGTCGGTCTGTTCCGGCCAGCCTTGGGTTGAGAACGGCCAGAGGCCAGAGCTGAACCAGGTATCGAGGACGTCTGGGTCTTGGTCGATGTACGCGTGATAAGATCCGTCATCCAAATCTTTAGTTACATAGGATGCCGTTTGCCCTCGCAGTCTGTCAGGAAGCAAACTCACATCAACCAATGTTCCCAGTAATTTCTCGTAGTGAGCTTTTGCTGCGGCAAATGCTTCGCGCTCTGTTTCTGCAACAAACGGGATCAAGCCCCCATTTGATCCACCAGATGCATCGAGATCGGCTCCATACCAAACCGGAATCCGGTGTCCCCACCAGAGTTGGCGCGAGATGCACCAGGGCTCGATTCTCCATCCAATTGTAGAATGTCCGGTCCCAATTCTCCGGCACGAACTTGGTTCGTCCCTCGCGCACCGCAGCAATGGCCGGTTTGGCGAGCGTTTCCGCATCAACGAACCATTGGTCGGTTAGCATCGGCTCGATGACGACGCCGGAGCGATCGCCGAAGGGCTGCATGATTTTCTTGTTCTCGACATATGGGATGAGGGGAGCAGATTGTTGAGAGCCCGGCTCGGAGGCCGGAGATACGGTCCCATTGTCCGATCGTCCCGGACTTGACCCGGGACTTTCTGATTCAGCATCCGGTTTCCACTTCGGATCCGGCACCATGACGGCGTTCCCCTCCGCCGTGATGTCCGCGATCACAGCTTTGCGGGCTTCAAACCTCTCGAGGCCGCGATACTGATCCGGGACCAGGTTCATCGCCGCAATCTTGGCTTCGTCAAAATCTGCTTCGCCCGCCGCAATGCGCTGCGCTATAGCCGCTTCATCGGCATACGCCTTGCCGTCGGCGCGCATAAAGCCCTTCTTATCCATCAAAGCATACATCGGGATGTTTCCGCGCTTGGCGACTTGATAATCGTTGAAATCGTGGGCGCCGGTAATCTTAACAGCGCCGGAGCCGAAGTCCGGGTCCGGATACTCGTCCGTGATGATCGGGATCAGGCGGCGATGCTCTTTCGGTCCGACCGGGATTTCGCACAGCTTGCCAACAATCGATGCATAGCGCTCGTCACTTGGATGCACTGCCACAGCGCCATCCCCAAGCATGGTTTCAGGCCGCGTCGTGGCGATCGAGATATAGTCGCGTGTCTCTTCCAGCGTGACGTTCCCGTCTTCGTCCTTCTCGACATAGGTGTAGGTCTGGCCGCCGGCGAGCGGATATTTAAAGTGCCACATATGGCCGTCGAC
>CAYGUD010000390.1:0-2618 GCA_964352865.1 uncultured Hyphomonas sp. | reverse complement strand
GGCGACAGCGGCGCCGGGCAGCTGGCCAAGTCGGTCAATCAGATCTGCATTGCCGGTATTGTCCAGGGGCTGGCTGAGGGTATGCACTTTGCTGATCAAGCCGGATTGGATGTCGCCAAAGTCATTGAGGCGATTAGCGGCGGCGCGGCGCAGAGCTGGCAAATGGAGAATCGCTGGGAAACCATGAGCCGCGGCGAATATGAGCATGGATTTGCCGTCGACTGGATGCGCAAGGATTTGCGGATCACTCTGGAAACCGCGCGCGATAATGGTGCCAGTCTGCCTCTGACGGCGATGGTCGATCAGTATTACGCGGATATTCAGGCCATGGGCGGTCAGCGCTGGGACACCAGTAGCCTTCTGGCGCGTATGGGTCGGAGAAAATCCTAGGATGAGCCCGCTTCAGATTGCTGATGCTTTAGGGATCTTTGTCTTCGCCCTGTCTGGTGGCCTGGCGGCGTCGCGGCGTGGGCTGGACTTTTTTGGGATCCTGGTTGTTTCATTGCTGCCAGCCATCGGCGGCGGGACTTTGCGCGATCTGCTGCTTGATCGTCCTGTCTTCTGGTTGGAGCAATCCAACACGATCCTGATCGCCTTGGGCGGCGGTGTCTTGTCTGCGATACTTGGCGAGCGTATCGCGAGGTTCAAGACGTTGATCTGGTTTGATGCCATGGGCCTGGCTTTGTTCAGCGTGATTGGTGCGCAGGCGGCGTATGCACTTGGACACGGCCCGATCGTGGTCGTGATGATGGGCACGATCACTGCAAGCTTTGGCGGGTTGCTCCGCGATGTGGTGTGCAATGAAGTGCCGCTGATTCTGCGCGAAGACATTTATGCCACGGCCGCCCTCATCGGATCGCTGGTGTTCTGGCTCGCGGTGTCGTTCGAGCTGGACGTACCGACAGGCATGGTACTGGGCGGCCTTGTCGCTTTCACCATCCGCGCAGGCGTGATTATCTTGAAAACGATCCAACCTAAGCTGTTGGTTCCATTTCGGAAAAAGGACCAAAAGTAAGGCATGAGACGATTAGACCTACACATGCGAGATGGTAACCTGTTCGAAACGGCGTTGCGCGCAATCCGCGCCGCTGACCCAATCGATTATGTGGTTATCCCGCTCGAGCAGAAGGATCGACGCTTTGTCTCTGTTTTTCTGCGCGACGGCACACAGCAAACCTTGATGGACAATCTTCAATCTTGTCTTGAGGGCGAGCGAGACTGGCGAATTTCGCTGTTGCCGCTTGAAGCGACCTCACCGCAAATACCAGAAGACACAGACCTGGATAAACGTCGCGCCTCAAAACGAAAAATGGCATTGCGGGAAGAAATCTATCAGGACGTGCGCACCGATGCGAAGCTCGATCGCGATTTTTTGATCTTTGTCGTCCTGTCGACGATTGTGGCCGCGATTGGCTTGCATTCAAACAGCGTCGCCGGGGTCATCGGTGCGATGGTGATTGCGCCGTTGCTAGGGCCCATTCTCGGTTTCTCTTTAGGTGCTGCCTTGGGGGATCGGGAGCTGCTATTCGGCGCCGCCAAAACGCTCGGGATCGGCGTATTGGTCGCGCTGGGATGCGCGATCTTGATATCGTTCCTGATCCCGGTTGATTTTACCAGTCGGGAATTGATGTCGAGGGCCGAAGTGCGCCTGGACGGAATGGCATTAGCGATCGCCGCAGGCAGTGCAGCCGCATTGTCGCTCACACGAGGCGCAAATTCCACACTTGTCGGCGTTATGGTCGCAGCAGCTTTATTGCCGCCAGGCGCTGCCATTGGTCTATTTCTCGGAACCGGTGAATGGGCGCTGGCCTCGCGCGCCGGACTGTTGCTCGGCTTGAACGTCGCCAGTCTTGTCCTATCCGCGTTGGTTGTGTTCCGGCTGCGGGATATCCGGCCACGCAGTTGGCTCGACAAGCAAGGGGCTGATCGCGCCGTCGCAATCAATATGGTGCTCTCAGTTGCTTTGCTATTGATTGCCGTTGTGTTGATTCTGGTGCTCGATCTTGGGGCTACGGTTTCGATCGGCTAGGATGGATAAGAGGGAGACATGGATGACGAAAGCAGAGAACAAGACCAAACCGACAGATATCGCACCAGAGGACTTCATTGCCGCCGTAGAGCCGGAGCGCAAACGTAAAGATGGCGAAGCATTGCTCAAGTTTTTCAGTCGGGTCACCGGTCTGAAACCTAAAATGTGGGGTCCGAGTTTGATCGGTTATGGTCGCTATCACTACAAGTATGAAAGCGGACGAGAAGGCGACATGCTCATCACAGGCTTTAGTCCGCGAAAAGCGAACCTGGTCATGTATATCATGCCGGGCTATCGCGAAGAGGCTATGCAAGAGAAATTGTCCCGCCTGGGTAAGCACAAGCTGGGTAAGTCATGCCTTTACATCAACAAGCTCGCCGATGTGGATCTCGACGTGCTCGAAGAAATTGTACGCGAAGGCGTCGCCTATATGCGCGCAAACTATGAGACCTGGGACGAATGAGCGACGAACGAGTCACCTATTACTGGTGCGTTCCTGCGTCCGCAGATGAAGCGCGCTTTCAGTCGGTGATCGACGAATTGGCATCGGCGCAAGGCGCGCCCAGCTTTATGCCGCATATGTCGCTGG
>CAYGUD010000389.1:0-2627 GCA_964352865.1 uncultured Hyphomonas sp. | reverse complement strand
ATCCATACCCCGAATATTGTCTTGCTCTGGCTATTTGGTTTGTCTCTGCTCGTAGACGGGTTTCGCCTGACGCGCATCCATTGGGCTATTCTCGCCGCACAGGTGACCATTCTGTGCGTCCTTCAGTTTGCCCTGACCGAAGAGAATGAACAGGCAATATTCTACACGATCATTGTTAATCGCAGCCTCGGCCTTGGACTACTGGCGCACCTTTTTTGGACCGCCACCAAAGGTTACCGGGATGATTTGGTAGAAGATCGGCGTCGCACGCGGCTTTGGTTTATGGTCGCATCTTCGATTGCAGCGCTGGTTATTGTTGGGGGTGAAACTCTACAATACTTCGTCTCTGGCGCCGCGCCCGATCCTGAATGGTTCAAAGTTGCGCGCGTCCTAATCATATTCCCAATTACGATATTCTCGTCGCATTGGTTCTTGCGCCTGCAACCGGAGCAATTTCTATTTGAAACCGTTGAACCAACCGCCGCGCCGCAGCCATCCGTCGATCCTAAAGACAGCGCGACACATGCGCGACTCGTTTCGGCCATGGAAGAAGATCTGCTCTATCGCGAGCATGGCCTCGGGATCGGAGAGCTGGCGTCAAAACTCAACGTTCCGGAACATCAGCTGCGCGCATTGATCAATAAAGGTCTGGGCTATCGCAATTTTGCGGCTTTCCTGAACCAGTATCGGCTGGCTGAAGCAAAAGCCGCGCTTTCCGATCCTGAACAGGCCCGCACGCCAATCCTCACGATCGCTATGGATGTTGGCTATGCCTCGCTCGCGACCTTCAATCGTGCGTTCAAATCTGAGGAAGGCGTGACCCCGAGCACGTTTCGCGCAGAAGCGCTTTCAAATACTGCGCAATCTTGAAAAACTGTCCTCAATTTTGAAATTGTGTGCGCATTTTCGCGCCTGCAGAGCGCCTTTCCTCGAAACCTGATTGTCTAGCCTCATCGACAGACGAGGAAATAAGAAATGGAATTCATACCGTTCTTTACTGAGTATTTGGGGCCCCGCATTTTTGGCGGCATTCAGTTTGAATCAACCCGCTATGCCATGGGCACCTTAGTGACATTCTTTGTTCTCTGGATCTTCCTCCATCGGTTCATCGAAACCCGGAAAATTCGCAAACCCACGCCGCGCGCAAAACAGATTCAGATGGAGCTTAAGAGCTCTTTCAAAACGGTCTGTGTCTTCGTCGCGATGGACATCTTTATCTTTGAAGCCGCCGATATCGGACTGTTCCAGAAATATGATGATTTCGCTGAATATGGCATGCTGTGGTTCTGGATTTCGATCCCGCTCCTGATCATCCTGCACGATACTTATTTCTATTGGACGCACCGGGCGATGCATACGGCCAAGCTCTATAAGCGCACGCATATGCAGCATCATCGTTCGCACAATCCAACACCTTTCACAGCCTATAATTTCGCTGCTGGCGAAGCTGTGATTGAGTACATGTATGTGCCGATCGCGCTGATGCTGATCCCAACCCACAATCTGGCGCTATATATCGTGCTGACCATTATGATCTTTAAGAACGCTCTGGCACATTGCGGATACGAAGTTTTCCCGCGCAGCTGGGCCCGGATGCCGGTCCTAGGATGGCTGACCACTGTGACGCATCACGATATGCATCATGAGCGCGGTACAGGGAATTTCGGCTTCTATTTCACTTGGTGGGATCGCTGGATGGGCACCGAGCACCCGAATTACCTGCAACGCCTCGACGAACAGGAAACCCGCGCCCAGGAAATCAAAGCCGCCCGGCGCGCGGCCAGGAAACGGCCTCAGATGGTGCCGGCCGAATAGGCAAAACCGTCTCTCGATAAACCTGCAAAGGCCGGAGCCCTCTCTCGCTCCGGCCTCTTTTTTTGAGGAATCGACAGACGGCGTTCGCAGTAATAGGAGTTTTCCTCGCGCAATTGCTTTGAGAGATCACCATCAAGCCATTCTTTTTCATCTGCTTTTTTGCAACCTTGCTTGGCACGCTCGCTAATTGTTCTCAGCCCGACGCGCGTTCTTCTGCGACGGTCGCTGTCGCAACCAACTTCAAGCCAACATTTGAACAACTGGTGGCAGATTTTGAATCGCGCACAGGATATGAGATCGAAACCGTCTCAGGGTCGACTGGCAAGCTGTATGCGCAAATCATCCACGGCGCGCCCTATGATATCTTTCTCGCCGCTGATCAGACCCGCCCGAAGAAATTGGTGCAAGACGGGCACGCTGCCGCGCCGGATCGCTTCACCTATGCGATTGGCGGTCTCGCGTTGTGGAGCCGACATGAAGCGGACATCACACCCGACAGCCTGATCGATCCGGGCATGAAGCGTCTCGCGCTCGCGAACCCGGATCTCGCACCGTATGGGCTGGCAGCCAGGCAGCTTCTGGACCGCCTCGACCTCACCGAGACACTCCGATCAAAATTCGTTTTCGGCGAAAGTGTCGGACAGACATTTGCATTTGTCAGTACTGGCAATGCTGACATGGGATTTGTGTCGGCAGCGCAGGTCCTCGTCCTGCCGGAAGATGCGCGCGGATCCTATTGGCTTGTGCCGAGGCAATTACATGGCTCAATCGCACAGGACGCTGTTTTGCTCGAACGCAGCAAATCCAATCAA
>CAYGUD010000388.1:0-2651 GCA_964352865.1 uncultured Hyphomonas sp. | reverse complement strand
CTAACAGCGTATTCAAAGTCTTGTTTTCGTTCACAGCGCAGACGATTTCAAAACCTGCCAGCAAGCCACATCGCGCCGCGACATAACCGGCGAACGCGTCACCCATATTGCCGCTGGGGACGACGAACCGAAGCGGGCGATCCGGGCCCAGAGCGGCTTGCGCGGCGGCGTAATAGACAGATTGTGCTGCGATCCGCGCCCAATTGATCGAGTTCACACCTGAAAGCTTAACGTCTCGGGCAAAGGCTTTATCGGCAAACATGGTTTTGACCAAAGCCTGGCAATCATCGAAATCGCCGTCCACGGCAAGATTGTGGACGTTCTCGGCGCCAGTGGTGGTCATGAAGAGGCGTTGTACTGGCGAAACCCGTTCGTGCGGATGCAAGATGTACAAATCGACTTGTTTTGCGCCTGCAAAGGCTGCGGCTGCTGCACCGCCAGTATCGCCAGACGTGGCGCATACGACGCTCATACGTTCCCCGCGCCGACTAAGCACGAGGTCATAAAGTTGCCCGATGAATTGCATGGCGACGTCTTTAAATGCCAGCGTTGGGCCGTGATGCAATTCCATGACATATTGATTGGGGCCGCTTTGAGAGAGCGGCGCCACAGAATGGTGCGAGAAACTGGCATAAGCCCGCTCACACAACCCGGCTATATCTTGTTCACTCAGCGCATCGCCTGCAAATGCCGAGAGAATCCGGGTGGCAATCTCGACATAAGAATCGTCCGGAGATGCCGGAGCTATCTGGGGCCATGCCTCAGGGACGTACAGTCCGCCGTCTGGCGCGAGACCGGTCAAACAGGCTTCTACGAAGTCGACGGAAGGGGCTTGCCCGCGGGTTGATATATAATTCATGGCCATCAAGCCTTTTTAAATCTCAAGTGTCCACGTGAATGGTGAAGGGCGACATACACGCCCAGCAATCCTAAAGCCATCCCCCACCAGGTCAGGGCATAGCCGAAATGACGTTCGGGCGGCAGCGGATCGACGGGTTTTGCAAACGCGTATGGATTGAGCGTCATTCTGGTCTGTGATGCATCTACCGAATTGCTGACCGACATCATCAACGGCTCAGCGACGCGCGGCGCGGCGGATAGACCAAATTTCGCTGACAAAGCCTCTGGGTCGAGACGATACCAGATGTCTTCATCTGGATTGTCACGTCCAGCAAATGTCGACGTGCTCGCGGTTTTCTCGGCGATAAATCCTTCGAACATCAGACCTACGGGAAGATCGGCAATTGCCAACGGGACCGGTTCGGCCCCGCCCGTCGCTCCGATCATCACCAGGACGGTTTCGTCAGTGTCTTCCACGCGCCCTGGCGCATAGCGGCGCCAGACCGGTTCACTGTCAGCGAAACCATAAACTTGTTGAACATTGCCAGAGAGCGTTCGGTCCAGCTCTACACTGATGACCGTGCGGTCCTGGGATTGATCCGAAACAGTCGGTCGCGCCATTTTTTCTGAATATCGCGCATATTGCCAATTTCCGAGCGTCATGAGGATAATGAGGCAGACGACGGTTAGACCCGTCAGGATCGGCATGGGGCGGAACAACATCGTTTTAGTCTCCTGTGAAGTCCCGCATTACATTTGCGCTTAGAAAATTGGCGCCACATGATGATCATGTTGGCGCCAATCCAGATTTCTGTTCAAATTCGGGCGCTTCCCATGTGTCAGACAAGCGTCCGGGGCTTAGTGCCCAAGCACCAGATGTGGCAGCACATAGACGAACGCGAACAGGAACAACCAGACCACATCGACAAAGTGCCAGTACCAGGCCGCAAACTCGAAACCAAGATGCTTTTCGGCGGTCATGTTCTTGGCGTAGAGCCTGAACAGACAGACGGTCAGGAAGATTGTTCCGATGACAACATGGGCCCCGTGGAAGCCTGTCGCCATGAAGAAAGCGGAGCCGTAAAGCGTTCCATCAAATGTGAACTGAGCCAGTGAATACTCATAGACCTGCAAACAAGTGAACGCGACGCCGAGGATGATTGTCAGCAAAAGCATAAATTTCGCATTATCGAGCTTGTTGTGCTGCAGCGAATGGTGGGCGGCTGTAACGGTCGTACCAGAGAGCAACAAGATCAGTGTGTTGACCAGTGGCAGGTGGAACGGATCAAACGTCGTGACGCCAGTTGGCGGCCATTGTGCGAAAGCGTTCAAGCCTTCCCAAACCGGGCTCGTCGCATCAAATGTTGCGCCAACACGGGCTGGATAGAAGATCGCCAGCTCAAAGAAGCTCCAGAACCAGGCCGCGAAGAACATGATCTCCGAAACGATGAACAGGATCATGCCATATTTCAGGCCGATCTCGACGACGGGCGTGTGATCTCCCGTCCGGCCCTCTTTGATAACTTCACGCCACCACCCGGCCATCGTCCAAATCACCATCAGAAACCCAGGGACAAGCGTCCAAAGTTGGCCTTGCTCGATGCCAAACAGACCCTTCATATAGGTCACCCCACCAATTGCGAGTGTCAGCACCGCAATAGAGCCAATCAGAGGCCATGGAGATGGATTTACAAGGTGATAGTCGTGTTTGACGTCGTCGGCCATGAGAGGGATTCCCTTGTGGCAATGGTTTCAATTGATTGCGCTTTTAGACCGCAGTGGCCCGTTTCTGCAACCATTCAGTTAATAGA
>CAYGUD010000387.1:0-2652 GCA_964352865.1 uncultured Hyphomonas sp. | reverse complement strand
GCATCGTTGATGAGTCTGGCGCCAAAGTGAACATCGATGATGATGGCACGGTTCAAGTCTCTGCCACCGATCGCGAAAGCATCGAGAAGGCCCTGAAGATGATCAAAGAGATCGTCGCAGAGCCAGAAGTTGGTGAGATCTATGAAGGTAAAGTCGTCTCGATCAAAGACTTTGGCGCGTTCGTGAACTTCTTCGGGCCAAAGGATGGTTTGGTGCACGTTTCGCAAATGGCCAATGAGCGCATCGGCCACCCGAAAGATGTCGTTTCTGAAGGTCAGCAAGTCTATGTCAAACTCATGGGCTTCGATGATCGCGGCAAAGTTCGCCTGTCGATGAAGAATGTCGACCAGGAAACTGGCAAAGAAGTTGAGTCTGAGTAGGGCCAGAACGCCTGACGGGCTAAGACTTTTCTGAAATTGAGAAAGCCGCTCCTTAAAGGGCGGCTTTTTTCATTCGTCACGAAACGCGAAAGCCGCATTGCGCGGCGCGTATAAATCGGGCGCGGCGGGCTCAGTTGCCCCAGTCCATGCCCATGCTCTTTTTCATCCAGTCGGCAAAGGTAGCGGGCTTTTGGAGCGCTTGCGGATCAAGTGTGCCGTAGGAAACGATTGGCCCATCTTTGGATTCCAGTCTCACGCCGCCAATGCGCTGAGCGCTGCCCCAGTTCCCGTATTCCGTTGACGGATCGAGCAGCAGCATGATTTGCGTGCCGCCCTTGCCAGATTCATCAGCACCGAAAACGAGACCGTAGACTTTCTCGCGTCCGAAAAATCCTGACGAGTGGGCTTGGCGCTTGCCATTCAGCAAGACCTCGTCCCACAATAAGTTCCGCCGCCATTGCAGAACATGCATGTCATCTCCGTTGACGATTTTGATATCGACTTGATGGAGACTGAGGCGAACAATTTCGGCATGCATGGGAGGGATTCCTTCTTATTGATAAACAATAATAAATTTTGGAGGATACGTCAAGAAAAAAGCCCGACGCTTCTGGCGCCGGGCTCATTCATCATGTGGGTGTGGATTATTCTTCCATCGCCAAGATCGTCGCTGTTCCTGCGCCACCGGTCGACAATGTGTAGGTTGATGACTCGCCAACGGCTTCAGCAACGCTGTCAAAGGTCGCGCAGACTTCACCTTGATCCGGGATATCGGCGCAAAGCTTCTTGGCATCTTCGTCCCAAGTATATGGCACGGAGAGATCGCCTGCAGTGGCGGTGCCTTCACCATCCAACGTCCATACTTGTGTTGTGCCGTCATCACTTGCAAAAGACAAAGTGATCGATGCAGCGAACGCTGGCGCTGCAATAAACCCAGCCGCAACAATTGCGGCAACAAATTTCTTCATGAGATCATTCCCTGGTTTTCGATTGCGCCGAACCCAGTACTGAACGGCTTTAGCATGGTTAACAAAAGATAACCGCTGCGGCAAATGAAGATCTAGGCACGTTCAGAGACAGACAGAACATTTCCGTCAGGATCTTTGAACCAGAGGATGCGGGCGCCGCCATCTGGGCTCGTCCAAATGCCATTCTCGTCCTGGCCCATACCTTTGAAAACGGTAAACTCAACCCCCGTGCCTGACAGCGCCGCATGGGCTTCGGAAATATCTGCGACTTGCCAGTCGAGCACAGTGAAGGGCAGTGGCGTATGGTTTGGGACTTTTGATAGGCGCAGCTCTGTTCCGGCCAATTGATAGACCAGCGCATAGGCATCGTCAGTTTCAAGAACCAAGCCGAGTTGTCCTTCATAGAATGACCGTGCGGCTCCAGCGTCTGAGGTCGCGAGAAATAGAGTTGGTTTAGCTGATTTTAAGTCCATGGCATCCTCTCCGAGCTCGCCAGTGTTCCGGCAAGCTCGGAGTAGGTCAATGGATATTGCTATTCAGTCATGCGTAGGAAACGATTGCGCAAGTCTTTGTCAGTCTTGAAAACGCCAGTAAATTGCGTCGTGATCGTCGTGACGTCTTTGTGGTGGACCCCCCGCGTCGACATGCATTGGTGTTCCGCGTCAATCAGAACCGCGACGCCCATTGGCGCCAGGCTTTCTGTGATCGCGTCACAGATTTGCGCGGTCATGGTTTCCTGCGTCTGCAAGCGTTTAGAGAAAATCTCGACCACGCGCGCGAGTTTGGAGATACCAACGACGGCTTGTGTGGGCATGTAAGCGACGAATGCCTTGCCGAGGAAAGGTGCCATGTGGTGCTCACAATGGCTTTCAACATCAATATTCTTGAGCATGACAATATCATCATAGCCCTGAACGTCATCGAATGTCCGCGACAGATAGGTAACAGGATCTTCTTGATAGCCTGCAAACCATTCCTGATAGGCTTTGACGACGCGCTTTGGCGTATCGATCAGGCCTTCGCGTTTTGGATCGTCGCCAGCCCAGGCAATCAGCGTACGGACAGCGTCCATTGCTTCGTCCATGCTTGGCCGGTCGACGTCATCGACGCGATTCATTTGGTCGTCAGGGGTGATGGCATCCATGGCCATGGTCGGTATTCCTTAGTCTGAGGGACGGAGGTCGAGCCGTATCTGGAAAGGATTGTGCAACAATCCCGCCAAATCTGGACTTAACGCCCGCCCGGAGTTGGTACCCTCAGGGCGATGATGGAAACATAGGGGCGAATTCCACAAGTTACCAGAC
>CAYGUD010000386.1:0-2675 GCA_964352865.1 uncultured Hyphomonas sp. | reverse complement strand
CGGAAGCCCGTATGGAGGGCAATGGCTTTGGTCTTGGCGGGTCAACGGTCGTCGATGTCGCTGAAACGCTGACCCCTGGTTCGCCTGGGACGTTCAGCTGGGGCGGTCTGGCGAACACGTTCTTCTGGATTGACCCGGTTGAAGAACTGATCGCCATCCAGGCCACGCAAATGATCCCAACCGGATGCTATCCGATCCGTCCGCAATTCCAGCAGCTCGTTTATGCAGCCATAGACTGGTAGCCTGAGACGCGAGTGTTGCGGAAACTTGACGCTGTGACAGGGGTATTTTGTGCCTCGAAACGAGTAAACACAGTTTTTAGGGTGCGTGGCAGCGCTGTCAGGGTTGCCAAACCGCAAAAATATACCATGTTCCCTCGCGTAAGTCCCAAAAACGCACCGGTGCTTAGATCGGTAGACAGATAGTGGGTCAACAACCGGAGGAATTGAATGACAAAAATGGACAACCCGTTCCACACCTATGTAGAAGACCTGTTCGCCAATCTGGGTCGTATCCGAATTCGGAAAATGTTTGGCGGTGCCGGGGTCTATTCCGGCGAAGATATGTTTGCTTTGATCGATAAAGACCGTGTCTATGTGAAATCGGACGATGTGCTTAAAGAGTGCTTAGAATCCGCAGGCGGTGAAGTCTTCGAATGGACTAATCCGAGTACCGGAAAGACCATTCAAATGAGCTATGTGTCACTGCCTGTGAACGCGCTTGATGATCGCGACAAGGTCTCGGCATTGGGCCGCAAAGCGCTCGATGTCGCTGTCCAAGCCCGCCGCGCAAAAGTGAAATCACCGCGCCGGATGACGTTTTAAGCGAACTGCCTAAGCGAACTGCCTAGTTGTGCCGAAAATTTGCTGGTCGTTTTTCCAGGAACGCTTTCACGCCTTCCTTGAAATCTGGCTGGCGTCCGGCTGTGCGTTGCGCAAAACGCTCGGCCTGTAACTGGCTGTCAAAGTCATTGTCTTCAGCCTGCCAGACCAGATCACGAATGAGGGCCAGCGCCTGTGTCGGACCATCGGCGAGGCGCTTTGCGTAGCTTTGCGCTTCACTCATCAACTGGTCATCAGCGACAACCCGGTTGATCAAACCCCATTCCAAAGCCTGGGCCGCAAACACTTTTTCTCCGAACAAAGCCATTTCCATTGCTTTGGCGCGTCCGGCCATGCGGGGTAGCAGGAAAGTTGAACCGCCATCCGGGACCAGACCGATGCGGCGGAAAGCCTGCAGGAAATACCCACTCTCTGCTGAAATGATAAAATCGCCCATCAGCGCGATCGAACAACCGACGCCTGCCGCGGCGCCATTTACCGCTGTGATAATCGGGTGCGGATGCGTCCGCATGGCTTTGATGAAAGGATTATAGTGCGAATCCAGCGCTTTACCGGCATCCGGCTTGCCTTTTGGTGTGGCACCTGGGTTGGACGAAAGGTTGGCGCCCGAACAAAAGCCGCGGCCATTACCGGTAATAATTGTACAGCGCGCTTCGTCGGCCGCTTGCTCAATCGCCAGCAGCATTTCTTCGATCGTATCGATGCCGGCGGCATTCATCGTCTTGGGGTCATCGAAGGCGATGGTCGCGATATCGTCGACAACGTCATAGGCGATTTTTTTGAATGACATGGCACTCTCCCTTTTGAGCTAATCTATTCAGCTTACAGCTGGTGAAAACCATGACGTGGGGGCAGGCGGTTTCGTTTTGAATTCTGGGTGATCTGGGTTATCCTTTACGTCAACGATAAGAGACCTTGGAGGAAAGAATGGCATTGGACGGACTTTCAGCGGATGGCTTGGGTGCCATTCTTGCGAAACAAAAAGCGGCGCACATTCGCGACGGCATGCCATCGGCAGAGCAACGCGAGGCGTGGATTGATAAATCCATCGACTTGCTGGCCACGCATGGCGAAGCCTTGGCGAAGGCCATGGCCGAAGACTTTGGCCACCGCTCAATTGACCAATCGAACCTGACCGACATTGCAGGCTCGATCGGCGCGTTGAAATTTTCGCGCAAACATCTGCGCAAGTGGATGCGACCTGAGAAGCGTAAAGTTGAGTTTCCGCTCGGCCTGCTTGGCTCTAAGGCGCAGGTTCAGTTTCAACCAAAGGGCGTCGTTGGAATTCTCAGTCCGTGGAACTTCCCGGTCAATTTGACGTTTGCGCCTCTGGCCAATGTCTTTGCTGCGGGCAATCGGGCGATGATCAAGCCGTCCGAATTCACCGAAAAGACAAGTGAGTTGATGGCTGAACTGTTCGCCAAATATTACACTGAGGAAGAAGTTGCCGTCGCCACAGGCGGACCCGATATTGGCGCAGCGTTCACGAAACTGCCCTTCGATCATATCGTATTTACCGGTGCGACCTCGATCGCCCACCACGTGATGCGCGCGGCAGCCGATAATCTGGTGCCATTGACCCTGGAGCTCGGCGGCAAGTCGCCTGTCGTGCTAGGGAAATCAGCCGATCTCGAAAAAGCCGCGGCACGGATCATGGCGGGGAAAACCATGAATGCCGGGCAAATCTGTCTGGCGCCGGATTATGCCTTTGTCCCTGAAGACAAAACAGGCGACTTTGTTGGCGCGGCGCAAGCGGCTGTCGGCAAGATGTTCGCGGATGGCTTGAAGGACAATGATGATTACACGTCGATCGTTAATCAGCGTCATTTCGAT
>CAYGUD010000385.1:0-2677 GCA_964352865.1 uncultured Hyphomonas sp. | reverse complement strand
GCGCATCTGGTTTGGGACCAGAGGGTCGTAGGTTCGAATCCTATCGCTCCGACCAAATTCTTCTCTTGGAGATGATGAATATGGATGCTCGGATCTACAAGCCTGCGAAGACTGCTATGCAATCTGGCCGCGGCAAGACCAAGGATTGGGTGCTCGAATTCGTCTCCGGAGCTAAACGGACCAGCGACCCCATTATGGGCTGGACCAGCATTGACGATACCACTGGCCAGGTGCGGCTTCACTTTGATAGCCGCGAACAGGCCATCGCCTATGCCAAGCGCGAAGCTCTGACTTTCGCCGTTGAAGAACCGCGCGAAGTCAAGCGCCTGGTGAAGTCCTACTCAGAGAATTTCTCCGCCGACCGCAAGCAACCCTGGACGCATTAAACAAAACCAGGGTCAGTCCCGAAACTGCTGAGATTTGGCAAGGCCGCGGCGATTTCCACATCATTCAATCCGAACCAGCGTCCAAGCGGCGCTTTGCCCCAAACGGCGTATCTTGTGACCCTGCATAGCCGCCTCCTTCATACGCACCATGAATGTCGCCTGAAGACTTTAATTAATTCCATGTCCCCTGGCGAAGGTTTTGCCTTTGATCTGACGAAGATATAACGAAGCACGCTCGCCACTCCGTCGGTTTTGACAGTGTAATGCGCTGAGCGCGCTGTTTGGATGCAGGTGGATGCACAATCGCGTCTTTATGTTTTGCAATATTCGGATTAAGGCAGGCCCTCAAACGGCCCCTTAGCTCAGCTGGATAGAGCACCCGCCTTCTAAGCGGACGGTCGCAGGTTCGAATCCTGCAGGGGTCGCCATCTTGGTGAACGAACTGGTGCGACGCGCTGGCATCGAATTCCGGACTATATTCGAGACACAATCGATTGCAGGCACGGGTGAAACTCCGCAATTCCCGACACACAACGACATCAAAAACACGCAAACGATTGCTCCGGGCAGGTCATGTGCACGAATAATTTATCTGGATTGAACTTGGCGGGGCTGGCAATGTAATCTGTCCGGTCGTATTCATGAGAACAATAAGGCACGCACAATAGGATCCAGCTTCGAATGGCCCAGTTTCCAACTTTTGCAGCAGTTTCACGTTCATTCGGATACGTTCGAGGGATGCGCATCAAAGATAAAAAACTGCATATACCGCATCCTCGTGCGCGCATTTCATTAGACAGATCATTCTTCAGAAGCGTTTTGAGTTGCACTCAGCTATACGCTTATTTTGTCGCGGTGAGCGCTCTGCGTCTTTTTAAGTCCAATCGGCCCCGCAAAACGATTGCATTCTATCCGCACAATGCACCGCCCTGGTACAATATATGGCTGGTCTCCCAGATTAGTGATTTAAAAATCTCATCGGACTTGGATTCGGCCGATGCGATATTTGTCTTTGAAGATGAAACACATACCAGGGCCGCCAGACGGCTCTCGCCAAGCCAGCGCAGCCGCGCACTAAACCACAATATAGAAGACATCTCAAAGACCCATGTTGGAAGCATTTTTGAACAAGTGTTTGGCTATTCGCTGACGGTCGATCCGGTCACCTTTGTCGGTCCGGCTGTTTGCAAATCAGATCTCAATGGCACCCATGATGGCCGAATTGTTGACTGCCCAATCCCGGCTCAGGACATCGAGGAAGGCGCCATCTATCAGCGCTTCATCGACAGCGCCCATGACGGTCACCGTAGCGAAGACCTCCGAACAGCGATCATCAAAGGTGCGATCCCGGCAGTGTTCCATAAATTCAAAGCTCTAGAAGCGAGATTTGGAACAAGCTATCTGCATACAGACGTTCGAGCCGCCAATGAGGTGTTCTCTGATGAAGAGCAGGAATTGATTACCAGGTTCTGTGCAGAGATCGGACTTGATTTCGGATGTATTGATATCTTGCGTGACAGAAATGATAATCGGATATTTATTGTTGATGTAAATAAGACTTGTATGCCAGTCTTGTCGCTCAGCTTCACAGAACAATTGAGAGGCCTTCGACGCATGGGTGTCTCGCTTCGCGCAGCGATCAAGGAGCCGTAAATGCTGGCGGTTGGACATTATCTTCAAGAATTTTTCTGCGCGACCTGGTCGTCGCGGCGCACGCTCAACCGCGATGAACTTACCCGCGCTCTCAATCACCGCAGCCATAGGCAATGGATGATCCGGTATCTTGACCGGAAATCGAAACTCGCTCAGCTGAACCTGCTCGTATTCCTGGGTTTGCTGATCGACTGGTGCGAACACCATATGAATTTCAGAACACGGCGGTCATTAAGTGTGGCCTGGTTGTCATCGCCGGCTCACGCGCTTGAGCACGCACGGCAGGCATTGTTTGATGACGAACGAGATATTCGCGAAGATGGGTTGGCGATTCTGGCCTATTTTGAAGATGTCGGCAGTTTGAGCCTCATCAGATCGCTCTTTGATCACCCGGATCCGCAGACCCGTTACAACGCTCAGCTTGCGGCACGCGCGATTCAGGACAAAAATCCAATTCTTTTCGTCGCGCCATACGCTGTCAGACGAACCTAAGGCTTCGCGCACGCATTCGACGCAAAATCGGAAATAACTTAAATAATATAGCAGTTTATGGTGGTGCCGCGAGGGAGAATTGAACTCCCGGCCTCATCATTACCAATGATGCGCTCTACCACTGAGCTACCGCGGCCTTTTGTGTT
>CAYGUD010000384.1:0-2704 GCA_964352865.1 uncultured Hyphomonas sp. | reverse complement strand
CTGCTCCATAAGCAGGCTGGCGGCGATGGCCTTAAGGGTATCGTTCACGGCCTCGGTGACTTTGTCTTCGGAGGCGTCGGGCTAGGCGATCAAATTCGTGAAGCGCGCACGTTCCTTGCCCGGCGCGTCGCGCGTCGCACGCCCGATGATCTGGATGATCTCTGTGAGGCTGGAGCGATAACCGACCGTCAGGGCGTGTTCACACCAGATCCAGTCAAAGCCTTCCTTGGCCATGCCGAGCGCAATGATGATGTCGACATGGTCACGATTGTTCTTCTGCGCCGGGTCTTTCAGCGCAGCCACGACGAGTGAGTGCCGTTCCGGCCCATCATCGACGAGATCGGCTATCCGCAAAACGCGCCCGTCCGGGCGGCGCACAAGGTCAAAGCCCGTGGCGGAGTCCTTTCCCTGCCACTCACCGAGCGCGTGCATGATCTCGCTCACCTCGGTCGTCTTTCCGCGCTGTGTGCTTTCACGGGAATTGACGTTCGGAATATGGACAATCGTCTTCTGGTCCGGATCGAGCACCTTGGCGATGTCATCCACATACGGACCATTGTAGAAGAAGTAGCCGATATCGAGCGCCTTCAGATGCTCATAGCCATTAAGTTGCTCGTAATAGGTATAGGTGACGGTCGCAAAGCGCGCCTCGTCTTCCGGCATAAGGACCGGCACAGCATCGCCACGGAAGTACGACCCCGTCATGGCGACGAGATGCACCTTGTCGCGTGCGATGAAGGCCTTCAATTGCGACCCCAGCACATTGTCATCATCGGCCGAGACGTGATGGAATTCATCCACGGCGATCAGGCGATTGTCGAACGCCTCAATGCCCAGCTCCTCGACCGCAAAGCGGAAGGTCGCGTGGGTGCAGACCAGAACCGGATCACCGCTCGCCAGAAACGCCCCCACAGCCTGAACCTTGGACTTCGCGACGCGGATATCATCCGCCCCCGGCGCATTGCAGAGGTTCCATTGCGGCCTGACCTCCCAATCCGCCCAGAAGCCCCATCTGGTCAGGGGCTCATTGTTGAAGCTTGCGCCGATCGACCGCTCCGGAACGACAATGATGGCCTGTGACAGTCCCTGATTGTGCAGCTTGTCCAGGGCGATGAACATCAGAGCGCGGCTCTTGCCGGAGGCCGGTGGCGACTTGATCAGCAGATATTGCTCGCCGCGCCGCTCATAGGCACGCTCCTGCATCGGCCGCATGCCAAGCTCGTTCGACTTGTTCGTCGCGCCGGTGCGCTTGTAGGTGACTGAAACGGAAGGGACCTGTTTTATAGGTTCGGTCATTTTTTAGTCCCTCCAACTCACTAAAGCATATTGTTCAATCTCATACTCGGTCCGGAGGTAGTCTCCCCAGGCAAACCAATTTCCTATCGCATCATCATCCGCACTATCGAGGTAAATGCCATCCTGTGGGCGGACCTCGGTTGCCGCAATAATTTCCTTGAGTGCTTGGCTGGCGTTTTCCGGGCGAATTTTCTCTCCATCTGCAAAGAAGTCCCGCGTGATATAGGAAAGAAATTTCGCAAGATTGGACGCACCCCCTGGAAGGGCCTCCGGGGAGTGAAAGCAAAGCTCAGTGCCGTTTTCTGTAAAGCTGTAGCGGTGTCTTGCATTCGTTACACTTGCATGGGGCGGGACTGTAATGTGCTCTGCTAACACAGGAAAGCGGTCAAACGAGAGTGTTCGGCCACTGTCCCAAAGCAGGATATCTTCTAGCTCATAGGGATATTGGCGCCAGAAACGCGGCCACAACGAAAGCCCCGACATTTGCAAATGAAAGCGGTATGCGGCTCGATCCAGAAATAAAGGGCACACATACGCAGCGTCACCGATACCTCGCGACTGAAGTTTCTGATGCAGCCGCAGTAGAATATTATGCTGGTAATCGTTATGCGAGGCCTGCTTATCTCTCAGATCGAAATATAGAGAATGGGGTGATGCCTCCAATCCCAATTTCTGCCTATCTTTGACAAAACGAGCCCTACTGAAATCCGGGTACGCGCACGGCCGCTTAAACTGCATATAGAACGGACGAAAACCTCGTATATTGCTAAACAAACGAGCATCAGCACCAAGCCAACGTTCTCTGCCGCGTGAAAACGGTTCGATCGAGAAGCGCTGACGCGGGAAACTGATGACGCTTAGGAATGATTCCAAAGCAAAGCCGACTAAGTCCTCTGTATAATTGGCTACTTTCTTATGACCTCTGCTCATGCGGCCCCCTCCGCCGCTGTCATCTTGGTGTAAAGATCGAAGAGCTTTTCGAGGCGTTCTGTGTCGTTCTTGAAGCGGCGGCCAATATAGATGCGCTCCAGCGTTTCGTCGTTGCGCTCATGGGCCTCGCGCACGAGGGGGAATTCCTCGTCCATGCGGTCGGGGTCATACATGTCGGCGATAGTCGCGGGGAAGTAGTGCTCCCGCGCCAGCAGGATGTCCTCGGCGCAGCGGGTCAGATCGGCCTTGTTTTTCTCCGTAAGCGTCGGAACTGGGAAAGTGTTCCAGCCGAGCGTGTTTGAGTAGCGGAATCGAGTTTCAAGCTGCCCGCACACCGTTGCGATCCAGATCAGATGGAGTTTCGAGACGACCAAGGCCAAATTCCAGATCGGCGCGTCGTAAAGACCAAAAGCGAGATTTGTGAGCGTTGTCTTATTGTCTACAAGTCCGGCAGGCAGGTACTCGCGGCGTTCCGACG
>CAYGUD010000383.1:0-2721 GCA_964352865.1 uncultured Hyphomonas sp. | reverse complement strand
GCCAGATCATAGTGGCTGCCCTCTTTCGGCAAATCGGCCGGTGCGAGATTTACAGTGATGCGTTTCGGCGGCAGCGCCAGTCCAATGGCGCTGAACGCGGCTCGTACACGTTCACGGCTTTCGCCCACGGCTTTGTCTGGTAATCCGACAATCATGAAGGCAGGTTGATTGCCGCCAGCCATGTGGACTTGCACATCGACCGGCTTGGCCTCGATACCTTCAAATGCAAATGTTGTAACTCTTGAAACCATACTTGATCTATTCTTTCTGATTACTTGCTATCAGAAAGTCTAGAACAAATAAAGAACGATTTTATACTTTAATCGAGGCGTATAACCGGTTCCTCATCACTGGTTGTCTCAGGGGCCGTTTCAACCACGTCCTCAGCGAGCGGCGCAGCAATCTCCGGAAGGTCTGAGAGACCGTTTGAGGCGGCAATGTCAGTCCCGAGATTAAACCCGTCTGAACTTGTCCCGCTTGCTGATGGCAGATCGAGATTGAACCCGTCATTGGCGGGCGCGGGGGCATTGACGTCGTTTGGCAAGCCGAGATTGAAGCTCCCCATATCCGCGGACGCTTCCACAGTTTCGGCGGTTTCAACGTCTACCGATTTGGTCTCCGCTGGGGTTTCGCTTGCTTGCGAACATGCGGTTCCCGCAAGTCCTATCGCGAAGATCGAGGCAATGGAAATAGCTTTCATCATCATGGCTCCAATTTTGGCTGTCAGACTATCGATTGGCAAGCTTGTCTTGCACAACATCCCAGAACATCGCCGCTGGATCGCGTCCTGTAAAGTCTCTGACCTGCTGGACACCCGTCGGGGAGGTATTGTTGACTTCGGTCAAACGTCCGCCAATCACATCTATTCCGACCAGAACTTGCCCACGGGCCTTGAGATCTGGGCCGATGGCACGGCAGATTGCCAGATCAGCTTCACTCAAATCGCTGGCTTCGGCAGTGCCACCGACAGCGAGGTTTGAGCGCGCGTGACCTTTCAAAGGAATGCGATTAAAGCCGCCGACCGGCTCACCATCGATCAGAATGATTCGCTTGTCGCCATCGGCAACGGCCGGAAGGAAGGCCTGAACAATCAGTGGCTCGCGCGTCCGACCCAGGAACAAATCGATCAGTGGACTGAAATTGCTATCCTCAGGCTTGACGCGGAACACGTCGCCGCCGCCAAAGCCATAGAGTGGCTTAACGATCACGTCCTTATGATCATCGCGGAATGCATTGATCGCTGCAGTGTCACGCGAAATCAGGGTTGGTGGCATGAATTCAGGCTGCAGCAAGGGATATAGCTTTTCAGGCCCGGAGCGGACATGTTCAGGGTCGTTTAGAACCAGCGTGTCGGGTTTCAGCAATTCGAGAATGTGACATGCGGTGATGTAGGCCATATCGAATGGTGGGTCTTGTCGCATCAGAACGACATCAACATCTGTTCGCAAATCCAGCGTCACCCGATCTTCAAACAGGGCTGGTGTGCCCGGGACTCGCTGGACCCGCAATGGCCGGGCATGAGCGGTTATTGCGCCTTCGCGATAAGACAGATCTTCAGGCTGATATTCGAACAGTTGCGCGCCCAGCTTTTGCGCCGCTTCGGCGAGGGCGAACGTCGTATGAGACTCGACATTCGCGGTTTCTAGGGGATCGGCTTGGATCGCAACACGCAGGCTCATGACGGCTCCTCAGTCTGGCAGCCGACTATATGAGGACGATCGTTTCGATTGCAAAGCCCTGACAGGTAAGAGTTTTAGCTGCCAGGGCCGCCGAGCAGCTCGCCCATGTCTTCTGTTTGCGCCGTACCAGGCTGATATGCCACGACTTCGCCGCGGGCGTTTCGCAGACGGACATAAGAAACCACCTGATTGACCCCGCCAACAAAGCTTGCTTCTTCGGCGGCTTTTTCTAGTTCTTCTGCGGAACGCGCGATGCCAAGCAAATAGACAGTGCCGCCATAAGTTTCGACATTGAAATTACTCGCCTGCACGGAAGATGATCCGAGTAGGCGCGCTCGAACCCTGGTCGAAATCAGCTCGTCAGACGCGTTGGCGAAAAATCCGCCGGGCGACTCGATTTTGATTTCATTGGCGACATCGTCAGCGCGTTTTACTGACCAGGCGATGCTTTCTGCTTTCAAGCGCAATTCCGGCGTCTGGACCCGGCCACTCAGCAAAACGAGGCCAGCGGCAACTTCAACATCAACTTCGCCAAGGCTGCCATTCGCGAGCAGCCGGGATTTGATCTCATTGGATACGGCCGCGTCATCCAGAGCTTCGCCAAATGAACGTTCCTGCGTCGCGGTGACGGCTGTGGCGCCGGCAGCCCCGACGATTGCCGTGGCGCACCCACTTGCGATCGGCAACAATGCAAAAAGACTGAGGCTGGCAATAAGACGGGACATATGAAGAGCTCCTTGTGCAGTGCAACTGCAGAATCATCGCGTGGATTTAGAGGAGTGATTGGGCGAGATTGCGGCATCGATCAAGGGCGCCAATAGTCACGAAAGTGTTTCGGACTATTGGACGCGGAGACTGCGATCAGGTCGAACCGCCAATCCAGGGTGCGAAGCTTTGGCCGGGTGGCGGCCCAAAGTTCAGCGGTACGGGCAATCCTTTGCCAGGATCGTTCGGTCACGGCGGTCTGAGCGAGCGCCAGATTAGAGCGTTGTTTTAACTCGATAAATACAAAAAACAGTCCGCGTTAGGCAATGATATCAAA
>CAYGUD010000382.1:0-2722 GCA_964352865.1 uncultured Hyphomonas sp. | reverse complement strand
CCACACCATCAATCGTTTCAAACGTGCCGCGATCTGTATTGTGTTTATAAGTCGGGGCTTCCGCCATTGAGAGGACAGGCGCGAAACAAATATCGGTGCCTTCCATGATCGAACACCACTCGTCCCGCGTTTTGGTCTTGATCACGGTCATCAATTTTTTCTTTAAGTCCGGCCACTTGGAGCGATCCATTTGCGCCTGAAAGTCTGGATCCGTCAGCTCAGCCTTTTCGAGCAGCAGCGCGTAGAATTGCGGCTCAATTGATCCAATCGAAACCCATTTGCCATCTGAACATTCATAGGTGTCATAGAAATGTGCGCCGCCATCCAGCAGGTTCGCTTCGCGGTCATCCGTCCAAATACCCATGGCCCGCATACCATAAAACATCGTTGCGAGAGACGCGGCCCCATCGGACATGGCGCAATCGATCACCTGACCATCGCCGCCATTCTTCACATTGATGATCGCCGCCAACAGGCCCATCGCCAAATAGAGCGCGCCGCCGCCATAATCACCGATCAAATTGAGCGGTGGACGCGGACGCCCATCGCCTTCGCCCATCGCGTGCAGCGCTCCCGTAATAGCAATATAATTGAGGTCATGCCCGGCAGAATGGCTCAACGCACCATGCTGTCCCCAGCCCGTCATGCGGCCGTAGACGAGCTTTGGGTTACGCGCCAAAACCGCGTCAGGCGAGAGACCATTGCGCTCCATGACGCCTGGACGAAAGCCCTCGATCAAACCATCGGCCTTCTCGAGCAATTTAAACGCTGTCTCCCGATCTTTTTCGTCTTTCAAATTGAGCGCTATTGAACGACGACCACGGCTCATCACATCCGCAGGGTTTCCGGGGCGCGCTTTCCCAGCTCGGTCGATCCGAACCACATCGGCCCCCATGTCACTGAGCAACATGCCACAAAATGGACCCGGTCCTATTCCTGCAAATTCGATGATTTTCACACCTGTTAGAGGCCCCTGCGCCATGTCGTTCTCCGTAAATTTCTGGGTCAAATAACCGCTGGATCAACCAGACCTTAAGACTCAAGGGCGCAAAGAAAAGGCCTCACCCTACGTCGACCAGAGGGACCTGGAATATGTTCAGTGATCAGAGCTTCGATGCGCCGGTAATACACGTTGTTTCCGAGAGTCCACGTTTGGAAATGCTGCAGGCACGTCTAAGACAAGCCGGAATTCGCCCGGTCCCTGTCCGCGGCAATTATTTACCACCCGATTCGGCACCGGCCTTTATCGATCTTCTGACTCGCGATTTTGATTTTGATCCCAGCGACAGCCGGCTAATTGTAACCATCGGTAAAGCTGAGCAAGCTCCAAACAAAAGTGAAATTCATCTTACGGATGTGGCGCAAATCGCCACGCTCCCTGCCCGGATAGCAATCCGGCAGCGGGAAAACCAACGCCATCGCGAGATTCAGCTTCGCGCCCGCACGTCTGAGAAATTTGGCAGCAATGCCATCATCACAACGCCCCGCCAATCCTCGCGCGCCTTGTGGCTCGGACACGACGCGCCGTTCCTGAACGCGATCAAAGGCAGTCTGGAATCTCAGAGGATCAGTCTTGTCGCGGCGATCAGCCAGCTCACTGCCGAAGATTATCTTGTCAGCGGAGGATTCCAGACATTGGTCCTCTGCCCGGCCACGCATGACGATGAAGCGGCACGATTGCTGGCCGCGATCTCCCAACTTCAGCTGAGCCAGACACCGCAAGTCATACTACTCTTGCGCCCTGATCTCGCGCCTCATTTGAATAAGCAGCATATTACCAACGCGGACCACATCGTCGATCTGTCATCTGACATCGACCTGGTCGCATCGCGACTGGAAACGATATGTTCCGAGCCCGAGCTGACTGCGCAACCAAGCTATGGCTTGACGTCAGCGGCGCAGGACCCGTCAACGGGACTGGTTTCTCGCGAGTTCCTGGAGTCTCATGTCGAAGCGCAAATGGCCCAGGCCGACCGACTGGCCACATCGCTGTCCGTGATCGCGGTCGAGATCAGAGCGGACGAAGACATCAAAGCCATGGCCGGCGCAATCAAAATGCTCCTGCGCGACACAGATCTGGCAGCCCGCCTCGATAGCACACATATCTGCGTTACGCTGCCAAACACACAATATCGCGGCGCTGTCATTTTGGCGCGGCGGATAGAAGAAGCGCTGGGACGTCAGACCGATTGGCGCGTCATTGAGCGGCGGCAATTTCATACCTTGAAGACTTTGTTGGGCGGCCTGACAGCGAAAACCTCTCTCTCAGCCCGCAGATCAGCTTAGGCCAGCGCCGAGGCTGTTGCTTCCAACTCTTGCAAAAGACCTTTGACCGCTCGCATTCGCGCCGTTGCATCGGCCGGAACGCCCATAACCACGAGCTTACTATCAGGTCGAAGTTTCATTTTGCCGGGCCGGGACCGAACGAGAGTCATCAGCCGCACTGGATCAACCCGCGTATCATCTCTGAACGTGATGACGACACCTTTTGGCCCGGCATCGAGCTTCGAGATACCAAGTGATTTACAAGTGACTTTCACAGCTGTGACTTCGAGCAATTGATTGGTTTCACTTGGAAGCGGGCCAAATCGATCAATCAGTTCCGCCGCAAACGCTTCACGTTCTTGCTCTGTGGTGAGGTCCGCAAGGCGGCGATACAGGCCTAGCCGGACCCCCAGATCCTCAACATACCCATCCGGGATCAGAACCGACATGCCGAGAT
>CAYGUD010000381.1:0-2750 GCA_964352865.1 uncultured Hyphomonas sp. | reverse complement strand
TATTTATGTAGATCCGCGCTCATCGACTGAACACCCGGTACTTCGAAATCAAATGCTGGCACAGGCACACCATTCATCCGCGCAAATGGCGCAAAATAGCCACCAACGCAGGCATCGACGTGCAGCCAGACACTTTTTTGAGTGGCAACGTCGCTCAACGCTTCAATCGGATCGATAATGCCGTGCGGGAAATTCGGAGCGGATCCAACCATCATAATCGTGTTGGCATCGCAAGCCGCACCCATAGCGTCGACATCAGCCTCATAAGTGCCGTCGGTTCTGAGCGGGATCCGGCGCACCTCGATATCCATTAAGTGCGCTGCTTTGTCGAAGGCGAGGTGCGCTGAGAATGGCAGAACGATATTTGCACTCTCAAGCGCATGTCCAATCGACCGCGCATAATCTCGTGCGGTCTTGATCGCCATGGTAATTGAGTCGGTCCCGCCAGAGGTCATCGCACCGGTGCTGCCTTCTGGACCGTGCAACAGACCAAGCCCCATAGACACCACATCTTTTTCCATTTGTGCCAGGGACGGAAACGCCAATGGGCCTAGTCCGTTCTCAGACATGAAGGCGGCGTAAGCTTCTTTTTGAATTGCAGCGATGTCTTCTCCGGCATTGAAGACGTAAACTGCCGTGCGGCCATCGCGCCATTTGGCATCACCTGCCCCTCGCGCCTGCATATCCTCGCGAACTTCATCCCAGGCTCGGCCCTGCTCTGCCATTCTCATGGTGCTTCTCCCGATTTTCACATCACTTTGCGACAACCGGGATGGAAAAGCGAGAGGGCGCAACGAAATATCGCTGCGCCCTTTAAGCCTATCAGAAAGCCTATCAGATTTTCGGAGCTAAGACGTCGGATTCCGCCCGTTCATAACCAAGGTCAGAACCGGCTCATTCAATTGTGTGACGGCTTGAGTTATTGCCTTCTCGCGGCAGTCAAGTTCTTCGGCCCGCTCGCGAAGGGATTGTCGAGACATTGAATTGCGACAGGCACGCTTCGCGGCCTTCTGGATTTTCTTATAGACAATCTCAGCGTCTTCTGGCTTGGCGAGATCATAGCCTGAAATTGCGATTTCGACGGATTTTTCATCATAATCAGGAGACGCATTTGCAATCATTGGAACGGCTGCGATTGCGAATGCGGAACCAATAAGGGCTGTAAGGGTCTTGGGCAGAGTCATTTCAATCCTCCTAATGGGGGTTTGTTGTTGGTCTCTCTTCCCTATGAGATACTCATACCACATATTATCGAAAAACAATATGAACTTTTTGTTACTACATTTGTAACACCGCCTTAAGCAATCTCCCCCTTCCACTCAGAGGCGGAGCCCGCTAACCAGAGCATTATGGCGAAATCACACTTTGTTTGTCAGTCCTGCGGTGAGGTCCATTCGAAATGGTCCGGGCGCTGCGATGCGTGCGGTGAATGGAATACCTTGTCGGAGGAAGCGTCTGCAGGGCCGCCAGGCGGCTTGAAAGCGGCAAAGTCCGGATCAAAGCGATCTGGAAAAGTTACGTTTACGGCCCTGGATAGCGATGAACCAGCACCTGAGCGGATCATTCTTGGCGTGGATGAGCTTGATCGTGTCTTCGGAGGCGGCATTGTCCCCTCTAGCGCGACGCTGATCGGCGGGGACCCCGGGATTGGGAAATCAACGCTTCTCTTACAAGTCGCAGCGAGATTGGCCCGCAACGGTCTAAAATCCGTCTATGTCTCGGGCGAGGAAGCGGTCGCCCAAATCCAGGATCGCGCTCGTCGCCTGAAAGTCGCTGATAGCCCCGTCCAGCTCGCGACAGAAACAGATTTGCGAAAAGTCCTTTCCGCACTGAAAGCGGCGAAACCTGAATTCGTTGTAATAGATTCGATCCAGACCATGTGGTCAGATAGCCTCGATGCCGCACCAGGGAGTGTCAGCCAGGTCAGAGCCTGTGGTCAGGAACTCACACGCTGGGCAAAGACATCAGGCGCAGCCTTGGTCCTGGTTGGACACGTCACGAAAGAAGGTCAAATCGCCGGCCCTCGCGTCGTCGAACACATGATTGATACCGTGTTCTATTTTGAAGGCGAACGTGGTCACCAATTTCGCATTCTGCGCGCCGTCAAAAACCGGTTCGGACCGACCGATGAGATTGGCATTTTCGAGATGCACCAATATGGCCTGGCGCCTGCCAAAGAGCCATCAGCGCTTTTCCTTTCATCGGAAGCAGACGATGCGGGCGGCGCTGCTGTGTTTGCCGCCATGGAAGGCTCTCGCCCGGTACTGGCCGAGGTCCAAGCACTGGTCGCGCCGAGCGCCTATGGCACCCCGCGACGATCCATTGTCGGTTGGGATAGCAATCGATTGGCGATGCTGCTGGCCGTGCTGGAGTCGCGCTGCGGTGTCTCGCTTGGCGGGCGCGATGTCTATCTCTCTGTCGCAGGCGGCTATCGAATCACTGAACCGGCCGGAGACCTGGCTGCGGCGGCGGCGCTATTAACCTCTGCAGCAACCAATCCGGGGCCGCGCAAAGCCATCTATTTTGGCGAACTGGCATTGTCCGGCGCAATCAGACCCGTGGCCCGAATGGAGCAACGTCTCAAAGAAGCCGCGAGGCTTGGGTTTGAGCGGGCATTCGTACCGGATGGCAGTCCAACAGCGATCGAAGGCTTGACGATTACCCCGATCAAGCGCCTATCTGACCTAGTAGAGTTGATCGCACCGGAAGCTGCCCAATGATGGAAGCCCTAACAGCCTTTGATGCCGTAG
>CAYGUD010000380.1:0-2758 GCA_964352865.1 uncultured Hyphomonas sp. | reverse complement strand
GAAACAGGACGAAGATCCCGCACCACAAAAGCAGCAGCCAGTTGATCCAGGCCAGTACGCCATCCACTCCGAAACCGAACAGAATGGTCAGTGGCAGGAAGAATTCCAGTTCACGCAAAAAATTGCGTGCAATAACCGCATTTGCCGTCAACCGTCCGCCCTGGCGGTCAGCAACACGTAGTCCGAGCGCGCGTTTGCCTGGTGTTGCCGCTTTGCGTCCAATCTCGAAGAATATGAAATAGAAATTTCTGACAAAGAAAATCAGAACCTGCGCCACAGCGCCGGCAATTTGCCAGCCGCGCTGACCTAAGGCGCCAGCTATGGTCGCGATCGTCCATATGATCACGAACATCAAAATGAACTGAAGACCGATATCGAGAATGAAGGCGCCAAAGCGTTCGCCAAATGTCGAAATTCTCAGATTGAGCTTTGCCCCTTCCGGCGTCACAAGAATGCGGTTGCGCTTGGCTTGCTGTTCGTGAAATTTCAACCTGGCGCGGCGGCGTTTGCCTTCCTCGACAGCCGTCTTGTCAATGGCAGCGGCATCAGTCACGGCGATCCACCTCATGCTGTCTCGGCAGATAGAAATAGCCCAGCCAGAAGATCAGTGTTGTTCCCGCTATTGCGTACCGCACGGTGTCAGAATTGATCAGCTGGCGCCCAAACCCTTCCAGCAAGGCCGCCAGGAAAAGCATGATCACGGCGCCGATGATCACCATCGCGGCTTTCTCGCCGGCGTCGCGCATTGATTGCATCCGGGTCTTGCGTCCCGGGAAGGCGACAGCGCCGCCAATCATGAATCCTGCAGCGCCGGCCAGGATGATCGCGAACAGCTCTGTCACGCCATGAATGAATAACCAGCCCGTGAGTTCATAAGCGAGCCCCTTCTGCCAGAATACGGCAAAGAAACTGCCGAGATAAACGCCGTTATAGATCAGGAGGACAGCTGTTGGTACGCCAAACGCAAAGCCCAGCGCAAAGGCGAATATCGCGATGCCGCTATTGTGTGAAAAAAGCTGCGCAGCAAATGCTCCAAGCATGTCAACGATGCGCAAGTCTTCTGTGTACAGCGTGGCGCGCAAGTCGTCATACGTCGCGTTGGGATTTCGAGAATCCCAGCCATTGTGGAACGTCCAATACCATTCAGGGTCGCTCAAGGTCAGAAAGAAAGCCAGAAGCGCGCCGCCGAACAGACAGAGGAAGGCGAGGAGCGTCGGCCCACGCGCTGCGCTGACAGCAGCGGGCCAGTCGCGGGCAAAGAATTGTGCAATCCGTTCGCTCATTCTGGCGCGGGTGCCGTAGACAAAGAAGTACGCCCGAGCACACAGGGTTTCGAGATAGGCAACAACATTCTGATCGAGTGAAATATTACGAGCAACCGACAGCGACGATACCGCCTGGCGGTAAAGATGCGGCAAGTCTGACAAATCTTCGTCAGTCAGGCCTTTCACACCCTTATTCTCCGCCTGGCGCACAATGCGGTCGAGCTCAGCCCAATCCGCCTCGCGTTCTTCGCGAAAGCGATAGGATTTCATCACGCGATCACTCACAGCATTTCCCTCCGCTTGATGTCTAGATAGCGCGAGACGAGGTCAGCGCTAAATCGCTCTGGCCGAGTCTCGATGACCTGGACGCCGAGGTGTTTGAGCTTGCGCAAGACCACTTCACGATCTTTCAGCAAGCCATCCGCAATCACGGCGCGCGAGACCAGATCTGCTGTTTTTGGCTCCGCCTCGACCATTTCAGACAATTGCTCGTCTTCGAAACAGGCAAAGATGATGAGGTGTCGATCCATCAGCCGTTTGACGTTTTCAAGCATCAGTTCCGCCGAGATTGTGTCGACAAAATCGGTGAAGAGAACAATCAGGCTGCGCCGCTCCAAACGCGCGGATAGAGATGTCAGCGCCAACGTGTAATTCGCGTCCTCCACGGAGTAATCAAGTTTTGACGCCAATTGCTGCAAATGGGGAAAGGCGCCAACGCCGCTCAACACATTGCTGGTGACGGTTGGCTTGGCATCGAACCCATAAAGCGCAGTTTTATCGCCGGACCGAAGTGAGACATAGGCAAGTAGAAGTGCTGCATTGATCGCTCGGTCAATTTTCGGCACGCCGCCAAGAGGTTCGCACATCAAGCGGCCCGTATCGAAGGCGAAGACGATATTGTGATTGCGTTCTGTTCTAAACTCCTTGGCGAGAAGCTGTCTGTGTTTGGCCGAGTGTTTCCAGTCAATCGAACGCCGGTCCATACCCGCCGAAAACTCGCGCAAGGCATCGAACTCTGAGCCATTGCCGCGGTCGATCTGCATTTTAATTCCGAAATCGGCGTCGCGAGTGTACAGACGCACCGCCTCTTCCTGGACCCATCTCGTATTTGGCGTAATCGGAATGTCATGCGCGAGCGTTTCAACGCGCTTGATGCGAATAAGACCTAACGGGCCCGTCCAGTTCAACCATAGCCGCTCCAGACGCCCTGTGCCGCGCCGCATTGGCTTGAGCGCGCGCGTGAAGCGATGCCGTCGCCCTGGCCAGCCTGTCAGAACAGCTCCGTTCGGAGCCTCAATAAAGGCATTGGTCTCAAGCAGGGCGCTGACGCTGACCGGTAGCGGGCCGTGGTCGCAATGCAGCTCGATCTCAACTGGGTCGGAACTGTTCATGTAAAGCACTGATGGCGCGTCTATAGACACATGGATCGATCCGCGCCGCGCGGCGAGACTCAGGTCGAGCAATATCAATCCGAAAATGATGCCGATCCAGGC
>CAYGUD010000379.1:0-2760 GCA_964352865.1 uncultured Hyphomonas sp. | reverse complement strand
CGGGCTACAGCCTCGTGGCCTCGCACCAAGTTCGACACCATGGAATCAGCATCTGGCACACCGTTATCAGGAGCAATCGTCGCGTCGCCCAATAAATCCCCGGATGAGCCAGGCGCAAAATGCCCCAGCGCGCGAATACGCTCTGCAATTTCATCCAATGCCGCCCACAGCTCAGTGTATTGGGTCATGAATTCTGCGTGCAGCGCTTGAAACCGAGCGCCGGTGACATTCCAATGATATCCGTGCGTTTTGATGTAAAGTGCGTACGTTTCTGCCAAGAGACGCTTTAATGCGGCAACAGATTGAGCACGGTCCGTTTTTGAGAGTCCAATTTCGATTTCCATCGTTTCATCCTTTCGACTTCATCGATTTAGATGGCGCTCGAAAACCGGGATACAAATTGGAAAGAGTCGACGATGGTATAGAAGTTCTCTATGGCGCGCGAACTATCTCAGACTGGCGCAAAATCGTTGAATTCGAGTCATGGCATCCTGCAAGGCTTCCGTTGATGTCGCGTAGGAGACACGGAAAGCTGGAGAGAGGCCGAATGCTTCGCCCATGACGACGGCAACTTTTTCCTGCTCGAGCAGTTCGGAAGCAAAATCGGTATCGGTCTCAATGCGTTTTCCCGACAGCGCCGTTTTGCCGATGGCACCCGCGCAGGACGGGTAAACATAGAAGGCACCCTCTGGCACGCCGCATGTCAAGCCATCAGCTTTGTTCAACTCAGCGACAACCATATCTCGGCGCTGTCTGAAGACTTCATTTCGTTCCGCCAAGAAGCCGTGATCGCCATTCAGCGCCGCAATCGCTGCATATTGCGAGATTGAGCTGGGATTAGACGTCGTCTGACTGATCACTTTTCGCATCGTCTTGATAAGCGCTTCAGGGCCCGCTGCGTAACCAATTCGCCAGCCGGTCATCGCATAGGCTTTGGATACGCCATTCATGGTCAACGTACGGTCGTAAAGCCCAGGTTCAACTTGTGCGATCGTGCTATACTCAAACCCATCATAGACAAGATGCTCATACATATCATCCGTCAGAACCCAGACTTGCGGATGCTTCAGCAGGACGTCAGCAAGGGCTTTCAATTCGGCGCGCGTATAAGCAGCGCCCGTCGGGTTGGAAGGTGAGTTCAGGATCAACCACTTGGTGCGCGGCGTGATCGCAGCTTCGAGCGCTTCCGGGGTCAATTTGTATTTGGCATTCGGACCACACGAAACAATAACCGGCGTGCCGCCGCAAAGCTTCACCATTTCAGGGTAGCTCACCCAATATGGCGCCGGAATAACCACCTCATCGCCGGGGTTCAGCGTTGAAACGAGCGCATTGAAAATCACGGGTTTACCGCCTGGTGCGACATGAATCTGGCTCGGCGCGTAGGAAAGCTCATTGTCACGCAAGAATTTGGCACAAATCGCCTGTTTCAGCTCAGGTAAGCCATCCGCGGGCGTATACTTGGTTTTACCCGCTTGAATCGCCTCTATTGCAGCCTGCTTGATATGATCTGGCGTATCAAAATCCGGCTCACCAGCCCCAAGTCCAATGACATTCTCGCCGGCCGCTTTCAATTCAGCAGCCTTGGTCGTTACGGCAATTGTCGCCGACGGCGCAACTCGGTTAACAGCATCACTTAGCAATACCTGGCGGGCCATATTGCGGTCTCCATCTTCAAGCCGCACGCTCTACGCCGCAAATCCCTTTGGCGCAACCTCAGGGCAAACGCGTATGTCAGGTAAAATTTGATCTTTCCATTTATCGTTGCGTTGATGTTTTACCGCTAAATCCATCCCGATATGGAGGCCAAGGATAAGACCCATGTGGTTTGAGTACGGTGCGAACTCAGGACTATACCAACGCGCCATCGATCAGTTCATGATCGATGTAACCTTTTACATGAATCAAATCGGAACCTATTTAGTCGATTTGACACTGGAAGAGCGTCTTTTGGCGCTCTGCGTGTTTATTCTCTTCCTGGTTTACATTATTGTTGCTCGCGCCCGCCGCAAATATAATCCAGGAAGTCTGGGACGGCAGTTTGGCACAGCGGTGCTGGTCCTGGGTGTCGTGATGATTGGCGGGAATATTATCTTTGGCAGCGGCGCCGGACAATATAGCAGTCTGTTTGAGCTCTAGGCTTTCTGCCAACATCGCCTTAAATACCGGGCATGCCTGACTCATCCAATACGACTGGCCGCAAACGCGGGGTCGATATCATCAAGGACAATCTGTCTCGCTTGCCGAACAAGCCTGGTGTCTATCGCATGTTTGGCGAAGACGAGACGGTTCTCTATGTCGGCAAAGCCAAGAACCTGTCTGCCCGCGTTTCTTCATATACGCGCATCGGGGGGCATACGCAGCGCATCGCCGCGATGATTCTGGCAACTGCGCGCATGGAATTCGTGGTCACAGAAACCGAGTCGGAGGCCCTGCTTCTGGAAGCCAGCCTGATCAAGTCGCTCAAGCCACGTTTCAACATCCTTCTGCGCGACGATAAATCTTTCCCCTACATTCTGATCCGGCGCGATCACGACGCGCCACAGGTTTTGAAGTATCGCGGCTCGAAGAAGAATCGCGGCGACTATTTCGGACCATTTGCCAGTGCCGGTGCCGTCACACGGACGATTGATACGCTTCAAAAAGCATTCCTGCTGCGGACCTGCGAAGACAGCGTATTCTCAACCCGGCAAAGACCCTGCATGCTGCATCAGATCAAACGCTGCTCGGCCCCGTGTGTCGATCTGATCGATCCGGCAG
>CAYGUD010000378.1:2414-2766 GCA_964352865.1 uncultured Hyphomonas sp. | reverse complement strand
GTCTTACGCAGTCTTCTGTTCTGGCCGCACCGTATTTGGAACTCACTGATGTGCAGGACATGGCCGAAGCAGCGAATGCACCACCGGACTCCATCGAGACCTGGGGTTTTATGGTGCACACCGGTTCGGTCGGAGGACACCCGCAGCTAGTGGCGGCGAAAATCGCTTCTCTCGAACACCGGGGCTGGCCAGCCTCAGCGCTCACCGAAGACTTCAGCGGCAAAACCAGTGAAGCAGTTGAACTCACCAGGCAAGACGCACGTCAAAGACTGCTTCGAGAGGCCACCGATGACGGGCGCAAACTGCTCAAGCGCCTGGCTTGCATCTTTCTGAGGTTTGATCGCTCCATGGC
>CAYGUD010000378.1:0-2404 GCA_964352865.1 uncultured Hyphomonas sp. | reverse complement strand
TGCCGCAGTTGATCCCAGCATTCCCGATCCATCGGCGAGCCTCGACCTTCTGACCGGTCCCTGGATCGAACGCGCGCCCGGCTCCAAGAATCACTTTCGACTTTCGCCGCTACTCACGGAACTAAATGAAGATTTGAGTGCGGATGAGCGCAAGGACATTCAAGCCAGCATAGTCATCCATGCCATACAGCACGGACCTATTCCGTTCGAGTCGCTCGATATCGTTATTTGGAACGCCATTCAGAGCGAGCAAAGCTGGTTCTTCGTCAGGACATTTCAACAGATCCTGTCTCTCAATGAGGAGCAAAGCGCAGCTTTCGCATCAAAACTAAGTACGCTGGTATTTCTCGGTACCCATCGGCCAGTCATGCCGAATGACCTCGCCGCTTCGGTGCTTGTCCGACTGATCCAAGTCGATGTGGCTGCGATCAACCAAGATGATCGACTATTCCAGCCGATTGCCGAGGCAGCCCTGCGCGAGACAGACCTTATCCCGGTCGCTGAAAACAGGCAGGCCTTGCGGGTCATGGCGCTCTCCAAAATCCTCTTCGCCCAGGGCGGACGGCTGGACTGGCCGACGCGGCTCGCTTGGATCGATGAATATGAGACGCTTGCAGAGACTGACCCCCTACTTCGGGACCGAGCGGACGTGCCGGTCATCCAAGACCTGAAAACCGAGTTCGGGGAGGTGGCCGACATGCCCGGATTTTTCCTCACTATCGGACTACAGACTATCAATTCGCCAGACGACCTCTTGTCGTTGTTCACCGCCTTGGATGGTCTAGATGAGCAAAAGCGACGTCACAGGCTTGCTCAGTTCAAAGCCTTTTCAAAAGGCTATGACCTCTATGTCCAGTCCGCATGGGCGAGCGCCTGGTTTGACAGCAGGCTCAATGTCGAAGCGGCCATGACAGCCTATGAAGACATGGAAACGAAGGCGCAGACTTGGGGCGACCTCAGTTTGGCCCATCAGTGTTTGATCGCAAGATCTGTCCTGCTGGACGAAATGCAACAAAAACGGAGCGAAGCGCTCGCGATCGTGGATGCCGCGCTTGAACAACACCCAGACGATGCGGCTCTTCTCCGGCAAAAGGCAAAGGTTCTGGGCCATGATGGCGATTTCAAAGCCGCCCGCGACATCCTATCTGCGCTTAAACCCGGACTTTCCGAACGGTCCAGTGTCGATCAGCTCTACACGCTAAAAGAAGAGGCCGTCGCCGCGGCACGGCTCGGTGATTTTAACGACGCGAGAATTCTCTTCCTAGAGGCGGCGCAAACTGAAGAACCCCTGACAGACGAGTCCATCAATCTGACTTGCCATAAAATCGCGCTCCGCGCCGAGGCTGCCTTGTGTGCCTGGCGTATGGATGACCGGCCCACAGCCTTACGTGAACTTGCATCGGTCATGGAGGAAACGGAAGGGATTGATCGCAATACAAACGACACCGCCTTGATGTTGCATGCACGTGTCACTTGGCTGGTGTCATGGCTCCATTCGTCTACGAGCCAGCCCCAAGTCGACCCGCCTCCAACTCTAGTGGCAGGCGCTACTAGCGCGCTCGATACAGATGTACCTGATAGCCAACGCGATGCCCCCGAAAACTACCAGAACGTCAAAGTCTTGCTTCTGGTGACGGCAATGCAATGCGGGATCGCCAATCTTGATCTCAAAGTGAACTGGCGGGCCGTTAAACGCGGCATGCCACTGATCGTTGCTGGCGCTGAGTTTGATCTCGCTGTTCAATCCCGCGCGCCAACCACCATCGCGACCGCTATCCTCAATGTCGGCTCCGGCTTCAAAATACTGATCGATAAATCAGACCCCTCTGAGCTGTCCTTACCTCTCCGACTGGGCGACGGTGTGACGGCGGATACCCTGAAAACGAAAGAGTTTCGAGCCGCCGTCGAGCAACTCGTCGCTATCGCAGCATTCTGGATGCGGGAGCAGGTGGCGAGTATATCCGCATTTGTGTCCGAAACCTTGGCGGAGCTTGACCATTTGCTCGGTGGCGATGGGCCGAACTTTGTGACCCTTTCTGAAGCGACGAAGAATCAGACGCGACTTCACAAAATCTCGGGCCATGCAGAACGTTTGATCATCAGTCTGCGCCAAAAGGCTAAGGCACCACTCCATCCAAGCGAGCTGTTGGCATATCACCTCGACCTCATCGCCTGCGCCAGCATAAGCGGCGCTGGTGTTAGAACCGTGCAAGAGGTCCTATCTGCGATTTCCAATGATTGGAGCCATGTCATCGAGCACCAACGCTTTGCGCTTAATTCCCCAAGTCTGACCGTCCCAAGGATCAAGTCCGCGGTTCAAGACTTGAGGTCGCATCACCACGGCGCCCTCGCAAATCTTCTGGACGCGGCGAGCCAGGGTTTACACACGGAAGTAGATGAGAGC
>CAYGUD010000377.1:620-2779 GCA_964352865.1 uncultured Hyphomonas sp. | reverse complement strand
ATGCTGCTCAGCCCTTCCTTGGGCTGCTTGATACGGCGGCCTTGCTCTATGATGCACTTGGCCAGGTCGAAGGCAGCGAGCTCCGGACGTTGCGCTATGATCGTGTCCGCCGGCAAATGACCGCCTCTATCGCGTTTCAAAGCTTTGCCGATGTCGATCGTCTGACGGCGATCCTGAATAGCGGCAGCCTGACGGCGAGGTCCGGTGACTCCCGGCAAAGCGGCTCAAAAGTGATTGGCGATCTGACTCTGGAGACGGGCTCATGAACCGCTGGTGGCAAACTATGGCACCGCGCGAGCGGCTTTTGATTGCGATTGCGGCTGGCTTGACGGTGCTCATCGTGGCTTGGCAATTTGTTTTTGTGCCGACCATGAATGCGCGTGCCGAAGCGCGTGCCGGTCTCGATGATGCGGATCGCGTTCTGTCGCAAATTCAGGAAAATTATGTTCTGAAACGGGCTCAGGGCGCGGTGAATGCGAGCAATGTCAGCGGTGGTTCCGGCAATATCGAAGAGTTCAAATCCGCAGTTACTGGCTCGGCGGGCGATATCGGCCTGGCGATTGCCCGCTTGCAAGGCAATGACACAACGAGTGTGCGTTTGATTTTCGAAAACTCGGATCCGCGCCTGATTTTTCTTTGGCTTGAGGACATCCATGCCAAACATTCGGCACAAGTCACCCGCTTTAATATGGAACAGGCCGGCAATGGTCTGGTGCGTGTGAATGTCGATTTGGTTGCAGGAGGATTATGATGCGCAAACTGCTTTTGCTCATTCTGTTTGTCATCATGCTGATTGGCGGCCTTTTCGCCTTTACGCCGCTTGGCTTCGTATTGAGTCAGTCTGGGGCTGGCAGTTTGGGTGCCGGTTGGGCCAAAGCTGACGGGACTTTGCTGAAAGGCCGAATTAGCGGGCTTTATGTCGGGACGCAGCCGATTGGCGATGTCAGCCTTGAGCTACGACCTTTGTCCTTGCTCGCCTTGCGGCCATCCTATGATATCCAATGGGGCGGCGCTGGCGGACAAGGCACAGCGATCCTGACTCTGTCGCGTAGCGCGATTAGCGGAGACGAGGTTCGCATGCGTCAGGAAATTGGCGCTCTGGAAGGGCTCGACCCAGCCGTACGCGCGATGGGCGGCAGCCTGGATGTTTCAGATGGCGCGTTCCGGATCACCAAAACCGGCTGCGCGGTAGCGTCAGGCCAACTCTCAACCAATACACTTTCGACCCTGGCGGCGCAGTATGGACGTCAGTTTGGCGACATTGCAGGACCGATCAGTTGCGAAGACGGCGCCTTTATCCTGGCTATGGAAGGCACATCTCAAGCGAATGACCGCGTCATGATCGATGGGCGCGCGGCGCTGACCGGGCAAGGTGAGCTCGTGACTCGCGTACAAACCCAGGATGCGCAAATCATCATTGCATTGACCCAGATCGGGTTCGTGCGGGAAAATGGCGAGTTCGTCTATCGGCAAGCTCGGAACACAGGACTTCAATGATGAAACAGGCAGCCTTCTTTTCTATTGGTTTGATACTGGCGCTTGCCGGGTGCCAATCGGGTTCGGACAGTCCGGTGGATACGCGGGCTCGGATGATGGCCATGCAGCCCGCAATTGACAGCGTCCCGTCCTCTGGTCTTGGCCCGCAGGAATTGCTCAGCGGCGAATGCGGCCTGTTTCTGTGGAGCCAGACCGACGTGTCCAAATTCATCTTCTTCTCTAAAGCGCTTACCGGGACAGCTGTCTTCGCGCAGGGCGAACTCCCCATTTCGCTGACCCAGACCACGGCAGGCGGCGATATTTTCGGGCAGTTCAACACAAGAATGGAATATGTCAGTGACGATCAGCGCGTCTTGTTGTTGACGCTGGTGCCGGGCGAGATGCTCGAAGGTGGTCAACGCCTGGAAACCGGCCTGATCAGTTTGACAGACAAGGAAGGGTGGCAAACCAAGCTGCCGGTTCTAGGTGTTCGTGCCTGCCAAAACGAATGATGTCCCCAGACCTTCAGTACATTTACACCGATCAATCGCCAGGCCTGTTTCGCGCTGTCGCGGCGACGGCGAACGGGCGCGCCGTACGACTGTTCTCTGAGCATTGGTCAGGCCATGGCGAACCCGCGCGGTTTGGAGCTCTTTATGACGCGCGCTTGCGCGCCTTTGCCG
>CAYGUD010000377.1:0-610 GCA_964352865.1 uncultured Hyphomonas sp. | reverse complement strand
CCCGTTGCGCGGCGCGTTTTGCGACCTGTCCAGCGGCGAAGAAGTCTTTCTGCGTCTTAAGTCACGTGATGGTCTCACCGAGGGCATGCCGCTTCGCGTAAAGGTGCTGAGCGAGGCGCGACGCGACAAGCTTGCGCGGGTGGCGATCTCTGATCAGGCGGTGCACACCATCTCCGCCTTTGAGGCCTGGAAGACAGGTTTGGCTTCAGATCTGGATCTGGTCGAGCGTGTCGATCGCGAGTTTGTCGACGCGGCTTTCGAGGAAGCGCTTTCACCATCGATCACGCTGCCTGGCGGCGGACAGATGCATATCGATCGGACGCGCGCGCTAACAGCTATTGATGTCGATACAGCGGGGCGTGTCGGGAAGGGCAGTGCAGCGGCGCGGGCGCTTTCGATCAATCGGGAAGCTGTTTCTGAACTCGCGCGGCAAATCAGTCTCCGCGGGCTTGGCGGGTTGTTCGTGCTTGATTGTGTCTCGCCGCTAACTGCAGAAGCGGTTAATCGCATTCGAGATGACGCCAAAGCAGCATTTTCTGAGCATGGATTGGGGGATGCGCGCATCCTAAAGCCATCGGCGCTGGGGCTGCTCGAAGCATCTGTGCCATGG
>CAYGUD010000376.1:887-2802 GCA_964352865.1 uncultured Hyphomonas sp. | reverse complement strand
TTCCCGGTCTGATGGCTGTTGGTGAAGCAGCCTGTGTCTCCGTGCACGGGGCCAACCGTCTCGGCTCGAACTCACTGATCGACCTGGTCGTGTTTGGTCGTGCAGCGGGTCTGCGCTGCGGCGAAACCCTAGACGCAGGCGCCAGCCAGCCAACCATGCAAGATTCGCAAACAGACGCGCATCTGGCGCGCTTTGATCGCATCCGCAACGCCAAGGGCGAGCATTCTGTTGCCGATCTCCGCCTCGAAATGCAGAAAGCGATGCAAGACAATTGCGCTGTCTTCCGAACGGGCGAAGTCCTCGATGAAGGCGTTGAGAAAATCGAAGCGATCAACAAGAAAGCGCCAGATATGCGCATCGATGATCGCGGCATGGTCTGGAACACAGACCTGATGGAAGCGCTGGAATTCGATAATCTGATCGGTCAGGCCACGGTCACAGTGAACTCAGCGGCCAATCGTAAAGAAAGCCGCGGCGCGCATGCCCGCGAGGACTTTGACAAACGCGACGACGAGAATTGGATGAAACACACTCTCGCTTGGTCAGACGACCAGGGCGGCGTGAAAATCGATTATCGTCCAGTGCACAATTACACGATGTCGAACGAGATCGAATATATCAAACCCAAAGAGCGGGTTTACTAGGAGCAGAGCATGGTACAGCTGACACTTCCAAAAGGCTCTGCGCCGAAAAAGGGTAAAACCTGGCCAAAGCCGGAACGGGCCAAAAAGGTCAAGAAATTCAAGATCTATCGCTATAGCCCGGAAGAAGGCGGTAATCCGCGCTGGGACACCTATTTTGTCGATATGGACAAATGCGGACCGATGATCCTCGACGTCCTGATCCACATCAAGAACAATGTCGATTCGACCCTGGCCTTCCGCCGCTCGTGCCGTGAAGGCGTTTGCGGGTCTTGCGCGATGAATATTGGCGGACATAACACCATCGCCTGTACGCAAGGCTGGGACGAGATTGCCGGACCGCACATCACAATTGCACCGCTGCCGCACCAGCCCGTCGTCAAAGACCTGATCCCGGATCTGACCAATTTCTATGCCCAGCACGCCTATGTGCAGCCATTTCTGAAAACAGATACGCCAGAGCCAGAAAAAGAATGGAACCAGACCGAAGAAGAGCGCGAGCACCTGGATGGTTTGTATGAGTGCATCCTGTGCGCGTCCTGCTCAACCTCCTGCCCGTCTTACTGGTGGAATGGCGACAAATATCTTGGTCCAGCGGCGCTGCTACAGGCCTATCGATGGTTAATTGACAGCCGTGACGAAGCCACGGGCGAACGTCTCGACGACCTTGAAGATCCGTTCAAACTGTATCGCTGTCACACAATCATGAACTGCGCGCAGGTTTGCCCGAAAGGTCTGAACCCGGCGAAAGCGATTGCCAAAATCAAGCATATGATGGTCGAACGCGTCGCTTAGCAGCGGACCATCGTCACCACAGACAGAATGGGCGGAGGCTTCAGTCTCTGCCCGTTTTTTTTGGTTAATTCGCCAAGCGGCGTGCGAGTCACGCATCAGTGGAATACAATTTGCACATATCCCGGCATATTCACCATTCTGGGGCTTTGAGTGTCTGAACTTCGAAATTTCGCTGAAAAAATTGACGGGGCGGTTTCAAGAATTCTCTGTGAGAATTTTGAAAAGCGCACACGAATGATGCCGGCTGGAAAATTTGTCAGCTTATGCTTTGATGACTTCCCGCAATCGGCCGTCCACAATGCCGCGCCGCTGATTGAGCAACGCGGCTGGCGCGCGACCTGGTATGTCGCGGGCGGCTTTATGGACCAGGCAGAGTCCAATCACGGCGCCATGTTCGAGGCCGCGGACTTGCAGTCTCTTCGGCGAAAAGGGCACGATTTTGGCTGTCACACATTCGATCATATCGATTGCCGTAAAGC
>CAYGUD010000376.1:0-877 GCA_964352865.1 uncultured Hyphomonas sp. | reverse complement strand
GCTGCAGAGATTGCCGAACAAGGGCGTTTGAGCACAGCCTTCTTGCAAGAACACGGCATCGAGGACATTCGATCTTTTGCGTTTCCATTTGGATCTGTCGATCTGGCGGCTAAAAAACAACTCTCAAACGGCGGGCCGGCTTTACGTGGGATCACGCCCGGTATGAACCGCGGTGAAGTCGATTTGAATATGCTGAAGGCCTGCGGGTTGCAGGACGATCAGGGCGGCATGCAGCGGGCTTTGAGCGAGCTGGAAACGCTCAGCGAACAAGATGGCTGGTTGATTATCTTCACACATGATGTCTGCGATCAGCCGTCGCCATGGGGCGTTACGCCGGCGGATTATGCGGATCTTCTGGCCGCCATCGAAGCCTCGGGGGCAGAAATCGTGACGGTTGGCGACATGGTGGATCGGCTCGAAATGCCCGTCTCAGAGACGTCTTGCATCGCGGCTTAAGGCGCTGCAATTTCAATGCTAATCGGCGCATGATCTGACGGCTTCCAACCGCCGCGCCAGCCAAGATGCACCCGGTAACTGTCCAGATCAGTCAACGCCGTCGCAGAATCTGTCGTCCAGATATGGTCTAGGCGTCGCCCTTTATTCGACGCGGCCCAATCCTTCGCCCGGTAGCTCCACCAGGAATAAAGTCGCTGATCTTCGTCATGAACGTGCCGGGCAATATCCGTGAACCCACCTTTTTTACGAGCCTTTTCAAGGCTTTCCGTTTCTACCGGTGTGTGCGACACGATTTTCAGCAACTGCTTATGTGACCACACATCGTTCGGATGGGGGGCAATATTCAAGTCACCAACCAATACACGCGGCGCACCATCCTTGGCGACTTTGCCGTAATGGCGGCCAAGACGTTTTACGAAAT
>CAYGUD010000375.1:0-2807 GCA_964352865.1 uncultured Hyphomonas sp. | reverse complement strand
TCGGCGCTTTGGTAATGCCGCAAGCTTCCGTTGATTTGGGCACCAGGAGTGCCGTGTTGGAAGCTTCTGCCAGAGTCGAGCCTGCCCCGGACGTGATACCGATCAAGGGAATGTCAAACCGGCCGCAATAGCCGATAATGTCTCCGAGCTCAGGTGTTTCTCCCGAATTGGAGAGCGCAAGGACAACATCATCGTCAGAAATCATCCCGAGATCGCCATGGCTCGCCTCACCAGGGTGAACATATAAAGCCGGGGTTCCGGTTGAGGCAAAAGTCGCGGCGATCTTGCGCGCAACATGTCCGGACTTGCCCATGCCAGTGACAATTGTCCGGCCTTTGGCGGCGACAATTGTTTCAATCGCGACCTGAAACGCTTTGCTCAGCGCGCCAGCTTGATCCGTGAGGGCGTTGATCAGTGCGTCGATCCCGACGCGTTCGATTTCGAGAACTTCCAGCGCAGTGAGTCGGGGCGATGTCATTCTTGGCGGTCCTTTTGGCAAATGCTGCGCGTCAAGCCGCTCAGCAATACTGCGTCCAGCTTGGCTTAAACCATTCGGCGAACCGCGCTAAGCCTTCCTCTAGCCCAACACTAGGGGCGAAATCCAGTTCTTGTCTCGCGCGATCGATATCAGCCCAGGTTTTTTCCAGGTCGCCGCGTTGCATATCCTCAAACACTTTTTCGGCTTCGACGCCCATGCCGCGTTCCGTCATGTGGATGAGATCCATGAGAGGCTCGGGACGATCATTGCCGAGATTGTAGACCCGGTGTGAGACCGGCAGCGACAGGCTGCTCGCGGGGCGATCCAGAGCGGCGATTGTGCCGCGAACGATATCATCGATGAACGTAAAGTCTCGGCTCATCTTTCCATGATTGAACACTTTGATCGGCTCGCCTTTGAGGATCTTTTCCGCAAAGATCCAATAAGCCATATCCGGTCGCCCCCATGGCCCGTACACTGTAAAGAAGCGGAGACCGGTGAGCGAAAGCCCATAAAGTCGCGCATAGGATTGCGACATCAGTTCATTGGATTTTTTTGTCGCCCCGTAAAACGAGACCGGATCATCTGTTTGATCCGCCTCGGCGAAGGGGATTTTGCTATTGCCGCCATAAACTGAGGACGACGAAGCATAGACCATATTGGAGACGCCAAGCATCCTTGCCAGCTCAAGCATCGCGAAATGACCCTCGAGATTAGCTTTGGTATAGGCGGCGGGGTTCTCCAGGGAATATCTCACACCTGCTTGCGCGGCGAGATGCAGGATGGTGGTCGGTTTCCGCCCGTTCAGAGCCGTTTGCATGGCGCTGAGAGACGACACATCAACCTGATGGAACGAAAAATCGCCCGTACCGCACAGATGCTCGAGCCGATCCTTTTTGAGGCGCGCCGTATAATAGGTGTTGAGATTATCGAAACCAATCACCGAGCGCCCTTGCGCTAACAGAGTCTGGGCGACATGCGCGCCAATAAAGCCTGCAACTCCAGTGATTAGGACGGTCATGATCTTCCTTTAGGCCAGTCATATGGCCGCAGAGCTGTGTCACATAGGGCGTTTGGCCGGTAACGAACATATAGCGGCTGCAAATTGACGAATGCTGAAGCTACCAAGCCTTGGAATTCGGTTCTGGTTTGACTAGGAGCTAGAGGTCTAAGTCGTACTCGTCTGCAAAGGGCCTGCCTTGAAAACGCTAATCGTCATACCCTCGCGCTTTGCCTCGACCCGGTTTCCGCAAAAGCCATTGCATCTGATCGCGGGGCAAACGCTGCTCGCGCGCGTTGCCGCTGTGGCGCGGATTTGCTGCGATCGATTGACAGAGGTTTCTTTTGTTGTCGCCACGGACCACCCAGCAATAGAATCGCACGCGCAGGAGATTGGCGTGCCGGTCGTGATGACAGACCCAAATCTCGCATCTGGGACAGACCGGGCGCTTGCTGCCGCCAACCAGGTCGCACCTGAGGCGGAGTTCATTGTAAATCTGCAAGGTGACGCACCTTTCACGCCGCCTGACTATATCTCCGCCATAATCGAAGCCGGTCGCAAAACCAGCCTCGATGCCGTGACACCCATTGTGCGAATGTCATGGGATGATCTCGACGAGCTGCGTGAACGCAAGCGTGCAACGCCGTTCTCTGGCACGACCTGTATCGTCAATGCCAAGGATGAAGCCTTGTGGTTTTCAAAAAACATCATTCCGGCCATGCGCAAGGAAGATCGGCTGCGGGATGCGGGCGAGATGTCCCCGGTTTGGCGGCATATCGGCCTGTACGGCTATAAGCGCGATGCTCTGGAGACATTTGTTGATCTCTCTGAAGGCCATTATGAAAGCCTTGAGGGGCTCGAGCAATTGCGATTCCTGGAGAATGGGCTGCGCATGCAGGCGGTAAAAGTACTGGCAGCGCCCAGCGCTATGTGGGGCATTGATACGCCGCAGGACGCCGAACACGCAGAAACGCTGATCGCTCGCCACGGTGAACCATTGGCGGAGTATCTAAAGTGACAGATATCTATATCGTTCGCCACGGCAACACTTTTGACAAAGGCGACATCGTCACGCGCGTGGGTGCGCGGACGGATCTGGCGCTCTCGACTTCAGGCGAGATGCAAGCCGCACAACTGGCGATCCATTTGCAGCAAGTGGTTCCTGGAGGGTTTGGCAAAGCCTATTGCAGTCCCTTGATCCGAACGCGGCAAACGGCCGAAGTGATCCTTGGCGTGTCGCAGACTGCGCCGGCGCTCGAGACACTCGAGTTTCTGCGCGAAATTGATTACGGCCCGGATGAAAACCAGCCGGAAGACAAAGTCATCGAG
>CAYGUD010000374.1:2502-2813 GCA_964352865.1 uncultured Hyphomonas sp. | reverse complement strand
GCAAAGCTCCGTTCAATTCAAAACTCGGATTCTCGGTCGTGGCGCCAACCAGAGTGACTGTTCCGGCTTCGACATAAGGCAGAAACCCGTCTTGCTGTGCCCGGTTAAAACGGTGGATCTCGTCAACAAAAAGCAACGTGCCCTGGCCCATATCACGCCGCCGCTGCGCCGCTTCGAAGACAGCGCGAAGATCTTTGACGCCGGAGAAAATTGCCGAAATGGCTTCAAAATGCAGATCTGTTTCCTGCGCCAGCAAGCGGGCAATGGTGGTCTTTCCAACACAGGGCGGCCCCCAGAGAATAATCGATGAT
>CAYGUD010000374.1:0-2492 GCA_964352865.1 uncultured Hyphomonas sp. | reverse complement strand
GTCTGCACCGAGCAAATGATCCTGGCCCACAACATCGCCCAGGACTTGCGGCCTCAGTTTATCTGCCAAGGGGCGCGGGGCGTCGTCAGACATGCCAGATGCAGCAAACAAATCACTCATCCGAGCAGCCATAACTGTGTCAGCTCTTTTTGATAAGGATTTTGCATAAGTCTGTGCATTTAAGCTGTCTTGCTAAGCGTGGGTGCGCGTGTGAGTCTGACTCATGACTGAACAGAGCCAATCTCCTCCCAAAGGCCTCGTCATCGCGGCGCCGAATTCGAATACCGGCAAAACAGTCTTCACGATGGGGCTCGTTGGTGCCTTGCGCGCGCGAGGTCAAAATACGGGAGTCGCAAAAGCTGGGCCGGGCTTCATCGATCCGCAATTTCTTAGTCTGGCAACGGGGCGCGCCTGCTACAATCTGGACAAATGGGCCTTGGGCGCAGATCAGTTACGGGCCCGGGCGCGCCGCATTGCTGCGGCATCTGACCTTCTCATCATCGAAGGTATGATGGGCATGTTTGACGGCGCTGCCAGCATTGACGGATCCACCGCAGACCTGGCGGCGACTCTGGACCTGCCAGTCCTGTTGCTCGTCGATGCCAGCGGACAGGCACAGTCTATTGCGGCCGTGGTCCACGGCTTCGCGACGCTGCGGTCCGAGCCGCAAGTGTGCGGCGTCGTCGCGACACGGGTCGGCAGTCCAGGTCATGGCGAGATGCTGCGAGAGGCACTGAAAGAAACCAATATCCCTTATCTCGGAAGCGTCTTGCGGTCGGATGACCTGACCATTCCATCGCGCCACTTAGGCCTCGTCCAGGCGAGCGAACAATCAGCGCCGTCTGAGCTCGCCGACGCAGCGGCAAAAGCCGTGTCCAGCGGTGTCGATCTGGACGGCGTTCTTGATCTGGCGCGGCCCATAGTGTCCTCCAAAGCCGTTACGCCCTTACCGCCTTTGGGCCAGCGCATCGCCGTCGCACGCGATATTGCCTTCAGCTTCGCCTATCCGCACATTCTTGATGACTGGCGGGCCCAAGGGGCCGAAATCAAAGCATTTTCTCCCCTCGCGAATGAAGCGCCAGATGAGGATTGCGACGCCATTTACCTTCCAGGCGGCTATCCTGAGCTACATTGCGAAGCTTTGTCTCATGCCGACAGGTTCTTGTCCGGACTTCGAGAAGCGGCCGCGCGCGGGGCTGTCATCTATGGCGAGTGCGGCGGCTACATGGTGCTAGGACGAGCGCAGATTGATGCCGATGGGCGCGGACACGAAATGGCCGGACTGCTGGATCATGTCACGAGTTTCCACGACCGGAAAATGCATATTGGATACCGCCAATTGACGGCACTTCAGAAGGATATTTGGAGCGACACGCTGCGTGGTCATGAATTTCATTGGTCGACCGTCCTGGAAGCCGGTACCGACGCACCGCTTTTCCAGCAATCGGATGCTCGAAATACAGATCTGGGATCGACGGGCGGACGCCGGAATTCGGTTATGGGATCCTATGCGCACATTATTGATCGCGCCCCACTCTAGAGCGTGACAAAGCCGCTAATGCTTCGACCATTGCGATCGATCTCGATTTCCCAGCGCCCAGACCCACGGTCGAGCGCGGCGTCGAGATCTTCGATTGTCTCAATGGCCTGGCCATCAATCGCCACAATGAGGTCCTGCGAACGCACAATCCGGCGGGCATAAGCGCCGCGCATAACACGCGTTACCAGGACACCGCTCTCGAATGGGTCGCGGCCAAGTTCTTCGGCCAGGCGCGGCGAAAGTTCAGCGACTTCCGCGCCTGTAAAGGGGTGGCGCCCTTCCAGGAGGACGACTTCGGCTTCGCTGGTTCCCGGCGGCGGCGCGAGACGAGTCGGAATGATTTGCTCGTTGCCGCCGCGCAGAACTTTCAATGACACAATTTCGCCCGGTGATTTGGTTGCGGCGAGGAATTTCAAGCCGCGTTCGTCGAACACTTCACGATCATCAATGGTCAGCACCAGATCGCCGCGGCGCAAACCTGATCGATCCGCCGGCCCATCATCATAGACTTCCGTGATGATCACACCGAGGGGGCGTTCCAGGCCCTGTGCCTTGGCGATATCGAACGTCACAGACTGGCCTTTCAAGCCGAGCCATGGGCGCACCAATGTGCCTTCATTTACCGCCGCATCTACGACCCGCTTCACCATTTCAGACGGGATTGCAAAGCCGATCCCGTTCGAGCCACCAGACCGTGAGAAAATTGCTGTGTTGATTCCAACCAGGTCGCCGCGCGTGTTGACCAGCGCGCCGCCCGAATTACCGGGATTCACGGCCGCGTCAGTCTGTAGGAAGAAGGCATAGTCAGAGACCCCGACATCGGTTCTCGCGGTCGCCGAAATAATCCCTGTCGTCACGGTCTGGCCAACCCCGAACGGGTTGCCCACGGCGAGCACGAGATCACCAACTTCACCGCCAATTGTGTTCGCATAGCCAAGCGTCGGCAGCGGCG
>CAYGUD010000373.1:0-2819 GCA_964352865.1 uncultured Hyphomonas sp. | reverse complement strand
ATACAGCGGACGGACGGCTGGCGCTGACCACGGCCAATTTGTCTTCCATGCTACACCGCTCCGTCGAACACCCGGAGACATCGGCGTCGCTAGCATCCATATTTGACGATGGCGTACATTTTTCCGTCCATGCGGCTTTACCCATGCATGCGGATTTCGCCGATGAAGGTGCGGCCAATCATGTCCGTCTTTGCGCTGAGCACGGCGCACAAGGCGTTGAGCTTTTCGTCTATGGCCGCGACGCTGGAGAGCATGTCACAGGGTTTCCAGCGCGTCAGACTCGCCTGGCCAGTGAGAGCATCGCGCGCAGTCACGGCCTTCGCCCAGAGCGAACCGTCTATGCAAGGCAATCTGCGAAAGCCATTAATGCCGGCGCCTTCCATAATGATGTCGTGAGTGTCGGAACGCTCGACACGCTGTTCTTTCACGAACATGCTTTCGAATACACGGCGCAAACACTGGCTGATATCAAGGCCGCGAGCGATGGCTTGTTCGAGTTCAAACCGGTTATGGTTCCAGAGGCTGAAGTTCCGCTCGAAGATGCCATCCGGTCCTATTTGTTCAACTCGCAGCTGCTGCAATGGCCAGATGAGGACCGCCTGGTTCTGGTCGCGCCGATGGAAACACAAGAAACCGACAGCACGCGCGAATTCTGCGAACGTATGGTCGATGGGAATGGCCCAATCGGACGGGTCCATTATGTCGATGTCCGGCAATCTATGCGAAATGGCGGCGGACCAGCCTGTTTGCGGCTGCGCGTTGTGATGACACCCGAAGAACGTGCAGCGTGTCATCAAGGCGTCTTGCTGGATGAGGCAAAAATCGATGCACTTCAGGATGTTGTGCGGAAGACGTATCGTGACCGGTTGAGTGCCGCGGATCTCGGTGATCCAAAATTTGCCAATGAATGCCGCATTGCGCGAGAAGGCCTGTTGCACGTTCTGGACCTGGAGCGTCTGATCTGATGGCCCGCTTTCCATTCTCGATCAAAGCCACGGAAGGGGCTGCACGAACCGGTGTTCTGTCGACGACCCGCGGCGAGATCCGCACACCTGCCTTCATGCCAGTGGGCACAGCTGCGACCGTCAAAGCGCTATATATGGACCAGGTCAAACAGACCGGCGCCGACATCATTCTCGGCAATACCTATCATCTCATGCTGCGCCCCGGCGCTGAGCGCGTCAGACGGCTGGGCGGTTTGCATGCGTTTAGCAAATGGTCTGGTCCGATGCTGACCGATAGCGGCGGCTTCCAGGTCTGGTCGCTGTCGCAATTGCGCAAGATGGATGCTGATGGCGTGACGTTTCGAAGCCACATTGATGGCTCCGAGCATCGTCTGACACCGGCCAGAAGCATTGAAATTCAGGCCGACCTTTTAGGCGCAGATATCTCTATGCAGCTCGATGAATGCACCGACTATCCGTGCTCGCATGAGGAAGCCGAACGATCGATGCGCCTGTCCGCCGATTGGGGCGCGCGATCCCTCGAAGCCTTTGGCGAACGCGAGCGACAAACACTATTCGGGATCGTTCAGGGATCAAATTATCCGGATTTGCGCGAGCAATCAGCAAAAACGGTATCATCTCAAGGCTTTGGCGGTATTGCGCTGGGCGGGCTCGCGGTTGGCGAAGGCCATGATCAGATGTGCCGAACCATCGACATGACGGTGCCGCATCTGCCGAGTGAGTACCCGCGCTATGTCATGGGTGTCGGAAAGCCAATTGATTTGGTCGAAGCGGTCGCGCGCGGGATCGACATGTTTGATTGCGTCCTGCCAACACGGGCCGGTCGGCACGGCCAGGCCTGGACCTGGGATGGACCAATCAATTTGAAAAACGCCCGTTTCGCTGAAGATCTTGCCCCTCTGGATGAGGCCGTAAACAGCCCGGCCAGTCAGGACTATTCGCGGGCCTATTTGCATCATCTGGTTCGTTCAGGAGAATATCTCGGCTCCATGGTGCTGAGTTGGCACAATATCGCGTTCTTTCAGGCGCTAATGCAGGAAATGCGTGACGCCATTGAAGCGGGGACTTTCTCGGCTCTGCGAAACGAGCTTTCAACCCGATGGGCGACGACCAAATCCAAACCCAAGGACAAATCCTAGCCGCCTATTTGAAGACCACTTTCGAGTCTTCTTCCGGCAAGGGAAGGGGGGCGGCTGGGTAGTTGCAGCCTTTGATCAGTCCGATACCTTTCAAAAAGGTGCGCCTGTGCGATCCGCGCTCATAGGCCTTGCGGACTTTGGTGGCATGACTGTTGGCGCCGGTCACCGTGCGGACGATGCCGCGATACGGAATAATCCCAGAGGCCCCGGAAGATACCGCATCGAGAAATGCTGTGGACGCCCCGTCAGCTGCGCGATCGCTAATGCCCTTCTTGTCAGGCGGCGGAACATCCCAGTCTCGGCCGAGCAGGCCATCCAAAACGGTCACTTCCTTGGCAATCTGGTCACAGGACGCTTCGACATCGACATTGTACGGATTACGGATCTGCTTGAACGTTTCCGGGATCGGTGCGCGCTTGAGGTTTATGTCTTCAAGAGGCGATAAAGCTGCTTCGCTGAAACCATCCTGAGATTGTTGAATGGCGCGATCCGTGGCGTTCGTATCCGTCGCAGCGTTCTGGTCCGCAGTTTTATCAGGCGTGCTCGCGCAGGCCGTGACGAGAAAGGCAAAACTCAGGCAAAAGGCGATCTGTTTCATTCGGCAATTTTGCGCCGATATCGCTGCAATGACAAGTTTGCTGAAACAGACGTGATTTCAGCAGCAAAAACCGTTGACCCCAGACAGTCCCTCAACTATCTGGGCCCTTCGCATGCG
>CAYGUD010000372.1:0-2837 GCA_964352865.1 uncultured Hyphomonas sp. | reverse complement strand
TTCATAGGCTTCGAGGATTGATTCCTTAGGCTCTACAATTGTCCCGCCCGTCGGGAAATCGGGCCCAGGCATGACTTCGAGCAATTCTTCGGTCGTCGTGGTTTTGCGATCAATCAGCAAAAGCGCGGCATCGATCGCCTCGGCGACATTGTGGGGTGGAATGCTGGTCGCCATGCCGACGGCGATACCGGTGGCGCCATTCGCCAGCAGGTTCGGGAAACCGGCCGGAAGGACGACAGGCTCTTCGTCATTCTCATCATAAGTTGCTTTGAAATCAACGGCGTCTTCATTCAAACCTTCAAGCAAAAGCTTGGCGGCTTCTGTCATCCGGCTTTCTGTGTATCGCATGGCGGCAGCGCTATCGCCGTCAATATTCCCGAAATTGCCCTGGCCATCGACCAGCGGGTAGCGCACCGAGAAATCCTGCGCGAGGCGAACCATTGTGTCATAGATGGAGGAGTCACCATGTGGATGGTAATTACCCATCACTTCGCCCACCACTTTGGCGCATTTACGATAGCCGCCATCCGGGTTGAGCTTCAATTCGCGCATACCATAGAGGATGCGTCGCTGAACCGGCTTCAGGCCGTCGCGAACGTCCGGTAGCGCGCGAGACGTGATTGTCGACAGGGCATAAGCAAGATAGCGCTTGGTCAGCGCTTCGCTTAGCGGCTCATTGATAATGCGATCGTCTTCTGGTTCCAAAAGATCGGTCATGCGCACCTCTGAAATCTGCGGTGGCGTAGAATCGCCACACTCGTGTACAGGTTAACAGAAAACGCCGATTGGTTAATTAAGGAATACCATGCGTCACTGGCGACTGATTTTAGGGGGATTGGGGCTGATCGGTCTGATCTATCTGACGCATCGGTTCTTGCCGACGCAGCATAACCCGTTACGTCCACCAGATTTGACCGAACCGCTTGGCTTGGCGACCTATGGCAAGCTTACAGCTCTGAAATATAACGAAGAATTGTGCAGATCGAAACTGCAAGAGGCGGGCGTCGAGTTTACGGTTCTGAATGCTGATGGCGCCGAAACGCGGTGTCCACTTGAAGAAACGCTGGCCCTGGAAAGGTCTTTGACCCCGTATAATGCCGCGCCGCTTCGCATGACCTGTCATCAAATGGCAGCTCTGCACATCTGGGAACGTCACGTTTTGCGTCCGCAGGCGGAGAAGATCTTTGATTCGCCGCTGCGGCAGATCGAGACTTATGGCTCATTCAGCTGCCGAAACATCGCCGGAACCGGCACGCGGTCACAGCATTCCTATGCAAATGCAATCGATATTGCTGGGTTTGTGTTGGAAGACGGCACCCGCATCAGCGTCAAAGAGCATTGGCGCGAGAAAAGTGATTCGGGAAAATACCTGTCCCGCATCCACAAGAAAGCTTGTCGTCTGTTCTCCGTGACGCTAGGTCCGGATTATGACGCTGCCCACGCCGATCATTTTCATCTCGACATGGGCAGCGTTGAAACCTGTCGCTAATCCTGCTTGCAAGTATAGCCGTTTTCGGTGACTTCCTCGACCGTACCCGGACCACCACAAACGCGCAGCGCTGTTTCGGTATTAAGCGCAATTTCCTCTGAATCAGACCAGTCGCCTTCATCCACGTGGATGCAGCCTACAAGTCCCAGGAGGGCGACGCTCATGGCGCCGAAAAGCATAGTTTTTTTCATTATCAGCCTCAAAAAAACTCTCTGCCCCTGAACACACGTTCTCCATAACGCCGATCTGTCTGAACCAGACTTGAACGGAAGTTGTTTTAGCCAATCAGTTTTGGGACCAGGCGTGCGCGCACCTCGGGAATGGGCTTGTGGACGGCTGAGAATAGCCGTTCTTCGAGGAAGAAGCCCGTTAGTCGGAGAGCGGCTTCTATATCCTCGGCCATGGCCAGTGCGCGAGGATCGATCAGGAATGCCGGGAGCGGAAACAGGCGGTCAACATAGCCTTCGGCTTCTGAGCCTCGCACCGCACGTCCGGTTTTGGGCGAGACATGTGTCAGGCCATCATTTTCGCCAGACAGCGCACATCGATCGAGATCGAGACCGAACCCGAGCGCCGACAGTAATCCGAGCTCCCATCTGGCATAGAGGGCAGGCCAGACAGGCCATGTCTCCAGCGCGTCGAGCAACAACGCCGTTGGGCCAAAGAGCGCCGACCCCGCCGTGTCGCCCTCGTCAACCGCGCCGCGGAGGAGGGCTGAGACTGTATTGATAGCGGCGAGTGCCTCAGGGCGGTCGAGATAGCGTCCGGCACGGCCATTCACGACTTCTGCGACTGTGAACCGTCCGAGCTGTTCCTCAAGGCGTCCAGACCAGCTCAGCTCAATCGCATTGCCGGGTTCATATTGGGCGCGTTTCTTGCGACTGGCGCCGCCATAGATAAGGCCAGATCGGCGGCCTTTCGTGGCCGTCAGGACATCGAGTATGAGACCGCTTTCGCCAAAGCGTCGCCCACCGAGAATAAGCGCTTCATCACGCCACTCCATGGGGTGTCTCCTTAGACATCAAACTCCAGCCCGACGGACTGATACGCCTCCCGGCGTTCCATCCATTTAGGATCAACTTTCACGAACAGGAATAAGTGGACTTTCTGTCCCAGCATCTCTTCGAGGTCTTCACGCGACGCTTTGCCAATTGCCTTTATGGCACTGCCACCTTTGCCGAGCACCATGCCCTTATGCTGTTCACGGGCAATAATGATCGCCTGACGGATGCGTACTGAGCCATTATCGAACGGCTCCCAGGTCTCCGTCTCGACCATTAATTGATAGGGAAGTTCCTGGTGCAATCGTAGCATCAGTTTTTCGCGAGTCACTTCTGCCGCGAGCAGG
>CAYGUD010000371.1:781-2840 GCA_964352865.1 uncultured Hyphomonas sp. | reverse complement strand
AAAGCGCCTTTGCTCGCGGATGTTCGCGATGAAAGTGCTGAAGATATCCGGCTGATCCTCGAACCGCGTGCGAAAACCGTAGAGCCGGACGTGTTGATGGAAAGCCTGTTCCGGATTTGTGATCTCGAAACCCGGTTCAGCCTCAATATGAACGTGCTGCACAAGGGCGCACCTCAAGTTATGGGCCTGCGTCAGGTGCTTCGCGCCTATCTTGATCACCGCCGCGAAGTCGTCGTTCGCCGCTCGCAGTTCCGCCTCGACAAGATCGAGAAACGTCTTCACTTGCTCGATGGCTATCTGATTGCCTATCTGAATATTGATGAAGTCATCCGCATTATCCGTGAGGAAGACCATCCCAAGCAAGTCATGATGGAACGGTTCGGGATCACCGAGATCCAGTCTGAAGCCATCCTCAATTTGCGCTTGCGGGCCTTGCGAAAACTCGAAGAGATGGAAATCCGCAAAGAGCATGACTCTCTGAGCGAAGAGCGCAGCGAAATCGTTGCGTTGCTTGGCTCGGAAGCGCGCCAGTGGACGAAAGTCAAAAAGGAATTGAAAGCAGCCCGTAACGTGTTTGACCCGAGCACTGAGCTTGGACGCCGCCGGGCTGAGTTCGCTGACGCACCAATCATTGACGTTGGCGCTGCGCTGGAAGCCTCAATGCCGAAAGAACCGCTGACTGTGGTCCTTTCCACAAAAGGCTGGATCCGCGGCATGAAAGGCCACGGCATCGACTTGGAGTCTGCCAAGTTCAAGGATGGCGATACCCTGCTCTATTCCGAAGAAGTCCATACGACGGATAAACTGATCCTGATGTCTTCGGATGGTCGCGCCTTCACATTGACCTGTGACAAGCTTCCCGGCGGCCGCGGACATGGTGAGCCGATCCGAATTTCGATTGATCTGGAAGACAGCGTTGAAATCGTTGGCATGTTCAAACTGGACGGAAGCCGCAAGAGAATCATGGCTTCAGATGCCGGTTATGGCTTCATCGTTCAGGAGAGCGAGCTGGAATCAAACCGAAAAGCCGGTAAGTCCGTTGTGAGCGTGCCAGACGGTTCAAAACTTCTGACCGTCGATCTCGCCAAAGGCGACCATGTCGCGGTGATTGGTACGAACAAGAAATTGCTGATCTTCCCCCTCGACGAGCTTCCTGAAATGTCGCGCGGCAAAGGCAATAAGCTGCAAAACTATCGCGGCACCGACAAATTGGGCGACGTCGTGGTCTTCCATGCCGAGGATGGCTTGATTGTCACCGACGCTGCTGGCCGTATGCGTGGCTTCCCAGAGTGGCAGGAATGGGTCGGCAAACGCGCCCAGGCTGGTAAAGCGGCGATGCGCGGCTTCCCACGCTCAGGCAAGTTTACGGGGTAATTAGCAGCGTATAAGCTGCTGGCCATGATCACACCCGCTTACTTGCAACGCATGGCCCGCTACAATCGCTGGCAGAATGAAAACCTGTACGGCGCTGCCGACACGCTTGGGGATGATGACCGGCGGCAGGATAGAGGCAGCTTCTTTGGCTCCATCCACGCCACGCTGTCACACATATTATGGGCCGATCAGATCTGGATGAGCCGTCTTTCCGACTGGCAAAAGCCAGATGTCGGAATTTCAAGTTCAACCAGCCTGTATGACGACTGGAACGCACTCAAGGCTGCTCGCGTCATGGCCGATCAAAAATTCATCTCATGGGCGGATGCTTCACAACCATCCGATATCGATGGCGATCTGCACTGGTATTCCGGCGCGATGGGTCAGGATTTGGTTCGGGCGAAAGCAATCTGCATCATGCAGGTCTTCAACCATCAAACCCATCATCGCGGACAAGTGCATGCCATGCTGACGGCAGCCGGCGCCAAGCCTGACGATACCGACATTCCGTTTATGCCGGACGCTTATCTCTGATCAAATACCGAGAACGTCGCTCATATCATAGAGACCGGGCGACTGTTCTACGGCCCATTCTGCCGCCTTAATCGCGCCGTGGGCAAACACCGCTCGGTCGAGCGCAGTATGGCGCAGCGAGATGACTTCCATTTCCGAGCCCAGCGTCACC
>CAYGUD010000371.1:0-771 GCA_964352865.1 uncultured Hyphomonas sp. | reverse complement strand
GCGTCACCTCATGCTCGCCAATGACACCGCCTGTGCGACGTGCGGAAAACCCGATCTGCCCGGGCACGCGCTTGGCGTCAGGACCATCATAAGGCGCCGCGCGCAACTCATCTAACGATCGCTGTCGACCTTGTGCGGCGGCCTGTCCCAGCATCAAGGCTGTGCCGGATGGCGCATCGACTTTGTGGCGGTGATGGGTCTCGGCAATTTCGATATCCCAATCTTCACCAAGCCGAGATGCCGCTTGACGAACGAGCGCTTCGAGCAGATTGACACCCAACGAGAAAGTTCCGGCTTTGACGATCGCAAGCCGGCCTGCCGCTGCAGCGATATCCTGTTCTTCAGCTGCGGTGAAACCCGTCGTTCCAATGATGACCGCGCGAACGCCAAGGGCTGGCAAAACGGATAGCGCCTCCAGCGTGGCGGCTGGAACGGTAAAATCCATCCAGGCCGCAGCGTCGCGCGCAGCGAGCGCAAGCTTGTCAGTCACCAATACGCCGGATGGATCCAGCCCGGCCAAGCGTCCGATATCTTGCCCCAGATCTGGCGCGCCCGGCGCCTCAGAGCCGCCGCTCACCCGATGTCCCGCAGCGTGCGCCGCCGAAACCAGCTGACGTCCCATTCGGCCTGCGCAACCGGCAACAGCGATGTTCAATTGCTTTTTCATGCCCGCCTTATACAGAGCTTCGCGCGCCTGACCACTAGGCAGCTCTTCTTCCCCCTGCTAAGGCCGCGCGGATGTACCAGATATCTGCAAAAGGCCCGCGCGCC
>CAYGUD010000370.1:0-2843 GCA_964352865.1 uncultured Hyphomonas sp. | reverse complement strand
CCGCTCTGGCGACGGCACGTCTGGCCAGCCTGTCTGTGCCATTGAGCCGGCTCACGGCTCTGAAAGCCGGGTCGACCCTGTTGCTCGGTCTGCCGCCAGATCAGCCTGTGGAGCTGCTCTCAGGGGGGCGTGACGGCGAACCGGCTTATGAGGGGCAGATGGGGCGCAAAGGCAATAAAGTCGCGCTAAAGCTCACCAAGAAGCTGCGGACGTTCGGGTCATAGGCCTGAACGCCCGCAAATTTTCTACCCAACATTCCCATGCTTGGCGATATGCGCGTCGACGGCCTTGATGGCGTCGTCAGCCTTATTGCCGGAACTGCGCAGCTCGGCTTCTCTTTGAGCCCAGAGACGCTTTTGATAATTGGTCGAGATGATATCGGTTATGACCAGGACGCCAACCACGAGATAGAAGCTGGATTTGCTCATCGCATCGATCGGGAACCCGAACATTTTCAAATGCGCGAGGTGCGCGCCTTCTGTGACCAGCAAGACACCGACCAGGAAGAGAATGAACAGGCCGAGCACTTCATACATGCGATTGCGCTTGAGGAAGTCCGCCACATAATCGGCCATCAGGATCATAACGATGCCGGACGCAAGGATGGCAATCGCCATTATCCAGACTTGATAGTCTTTGCCAGGCTCACACCCGATCGCGCCAGCAATGGGGTTTGCGATCAGGTCTGCTTTACATTGCACAACGGTGCCGGTGAACGTGTTGATAACATCACCAGAGGCATTCACCACATTGGCAACTTCAACATTGGCAATCGCCATCGCTGACAGGATTGAGTCGAACGAGAAGACCAGGTTCATTGCGACAATCATGGCAATCGCCTGAGCGACAGATTTCCCAGCCGAGCCTTCTGTATGCTCAATATGGTCGACCGCCAGCAAGTGATGGATCTCTTTGATCGCGGTGTAGATGATGAACCCGCCACCGACGAGGGTCACCATGGCTTGCAGTGTGAACTCGCCTTCGAAAAAGCCCTTCAAACTGATATTGAACAAGGGTTCAGCGAGCAGCGTGAACAGGTTCACGACAATGACGAGAAGAACGATCCTGAGCGCGACAGCGAGGCCGATTCCCCAACGCCTGACCTTGGGCGCGTGTTCGGGACCGACCCGTTTTGATTCAATTGAGATATAAAGCAAATTGTCGAAGCCGAGGACGGCTTGCAACAAAAGCAGCATGAACAGCGTGAAAAGACCGCTGACGGAAAACACTTCGGCAATGATCTCGCCCATCGTGAAAGCCCTTCGAGATGATTATCAGAAGGGCGATCCTAGCGTGAGTCTGCGTCCGGGAAAGGGGCTAAGCGAGCATCCCGTTCATACGGTCTTTGATAATCGATTCCGCATCAGCGACGATTCGATCGATCAGGTCTTTGACGGTTGGAATATCATTAATCAGACCCTGCACCTGGCCAGCCGACCAGATGCCGCCATCCGGGTCGCCAAGTTCCATTGCGTTTCGCCCGCGGGCTCCGGCAACGAGATGCTGGACATCAGAGAATTGTGCGCCGCCTTTGCTTTCGATATCCACGACTTCCGAGCTGACAGAGTTTTTCATCACCCGCGCCGTATTGTGCAGCGTGCGGAAGATCAGTTTGGTGTCGCGCTCATCATTCTCAAGCATTTGCTGTTTGAAATTCTCATGGATCGGAGCTTCCTGCGTGACGCAGAAGCGGGTGCCCATATTGATCCCGTCAGCGCCCAGCGCCAGAGCCGCCGCGAGGCCTCGCCCATCGCCGAAGCCACCAGAGGCCAGCATGGGAACGCTGACCTTGTTGGCAGCAGCAGGGATGAGAATGAGGCCAGGAATGTCATCCTCTCCCGGGTGACCGGCGCACTCAAATCCATCAATTGAAATCGCGTCAGCGCCCATCCGTTCCGCCGATAGCGCGTGGCGAACGGCTGTGCACTTATGGATCACTTTGATGCCGTGTTCCTTGAAATGATCGATATGCTCTTGCGGTCTGTGACCGGCTGTTTCGACAATCTTGATGCCGCCTTCAATAATTGCCTGGCGATATTCCGCGTAGGGCGGCGGTTTGATGGCTGGCAATATGGTCAGATTGACGCCAAACGGCTTGTCGGTCATCTCTCGCGTACGCTTGATTTCTTTGAACAAATCGTCAGGTGTCGGCTGGGTCAGCGCGGTCAGAAACCCGAGGCCGCCAGCGTTCGCAACGGGCGCAACCATTTCGGCATATCCGACCCATTGCATGCCGCCTTGAACGATCGGGTGTTCAATCCCGAATTCTTCTGTGAATCGCGTTTTGATCGCCATATCAGGCAGCTCCCTCTTTCATTTGGATCGTGAAGTCGCCCCTAGAGCGACTTCACTATTTCTTCGACCATCTTCTTGGCGTCCGACAGCAACATCATCGTATTGTCGCGGAAGAACAGCTCGTTCTGGATCCCGGCATAACCTGACCCCATGGAGCGTTTGATGAACAGGACGGTGCCCGCATTCTCGACATCCAGGACCGGCATGCCGTAAATCGGGCTGGTCTTGTCTGTCTTGGCGGATGGGTTGGTGACATCATTGGCGCCGATCACGAAAGCGACTTCAGAATTGCGGAAATCTGAATTGATATCCTCAAGCTCGAACACTTCATCATAAGGCACTTGCGCTTCTGCGAGCAGGACATTCATGTGACCTGGCATCCGGCCCGCAACCGGGTGAATGGCATATTTCACTTCAACGCCTTCTTCTTTCAGCTTGTCGCACATCTCTTTCAGAGCGTGCTGGGCCTGTGCCACCGCCATGCCATAGCCCGGCACGATGATGACTTTCGAGGCGTTTTTCATGATGAAGGCGGCGTCTTCAGCAGA
>CAYGUD010000369.1:0-2847 GCA_964352865.1 uncultured Hyphomonas sp. | reverse complement strand
TAAACGCGTGCGTGGCAAGCACCGCGCTGACTTCACACCTCACATTGATACAGGTGACTTTGTCGTCGTGATCAATGCTGAGAAAGCCAAATTTACCGGCAACAAGCTGGCTGACAAAGTCTATTATCGCCACACCGGTCATCCGGGCGGCATTAAAGAGACGACTGCTGGCAAGATCATGTCGGGTCGGTTCCCAGAGCGGGCAATCGAAATGGCGGTAAAGCGCATGCTTCCAAAAGAAAGCACACTGGCTCGCAAGCAGTATTCCAAACTGCGCGTCTATACTGGCGCTGAGCACCCTCACGAGGCGCAAGCTCCGGAAGCGGTCGATTTTGCTGCCATGAACACCAAGAACACGAAAGTCGCTTAACGATGGCTGAAACTGCACAATCCCTCGAAGACCTCAAAGACGTCACCGAAGGCGAAGGCGCCGCTGTGGAGCTTGCTCCGATCACAGTTGAGCCGAAGATTGACGAGCATGGCCGTTCTTACGGAACTGGCCGCCGGAAATCTGCAACGGCTCGCGTCTGGATCAAGCCAGGTACCGGCAAAATCACGATTAACGGTAAAGACCAAGAGCAGTATTTTGCGCGCCCAGTGCTGCGTATGGTGCTTGAGCAGCCGCTGGTCGAAGCTGATCGTCGCACACAATTTGACGTCATCGCAACCGTCAAAGGCTCTGGCCTGTCTGGTCAAGCTGGTGCTGTGCGTCACGGCATTGCCCGCGCTTTGGTTGCTTATGAGCCAGAACTGCGCCGCACACTCAAGCCATTCGGCTTCATGACACGTGACCCACGCGTTGTTGAGCGTAAGAAATATGGCCGTGCGAAAGCGCGTCGTAGCTTCCAGTTCTCCAAGCGCTAAGCGTTACGGTTTATTCGAACACGTGATAAAGGCGCTCCGACGGGGCGCCTTTTTTGCATCTGAAACAAAGGTTTGGTCATGAGTGATAAGACACAACTGAAAGCCGCCGTGCTCGGCGCGTCTGGCTATACCGGGGCGGAGACGGTTCGATTGCTTGCCGGGCATCCGCGCGTCACGGCGATTGCCGCGACTGGGCACAGTCTTGCCGGCAAGCAGCTCTCGGACATATTCCCGCACTTGGCGGGTGCGTCAGACTTACCAGTCGTCAAAGCCGAAGACGTCAATTGGGACGACATTGATGTCGCCTTTGGCTGTCTTCCGCATGGCACCAGCCAGGACCTGATCGAAACCTTGCCGGACACAGTGCGGGTCGTTGACTTGTCGGCGGATTATAGGCTGCGCGACGCAGCGCTCTATGCCGAGACTTATGGCCGGGAACACCTCAATGCGGACCGAACCGCAAGCGTGAAGTATGGCTTGCCGGAATGGCGCGGAACGCAATTGCTGGGCGAGAGGCTGGTCGCTTGTCCCGGGTGTTACCCGACTGCCAGCCTGCTGGCTCTGCTACCTGTCATTGGGGCCGTCGATCCTGACAGCATCATCATTGATGCCAAGTCCGGTGTTTCTGGCGCAGGTCGCGGCCTGAAAGAGGGCAACCTGTTCTCAGAAGCCGCTGAAGGCTTGCATGCTTACGGCGTCGGTACGCACCGCCACGCGCCTGAAATTGAGCAGGAGCTGAACCTGCAAGCCGGGCGCAGCGATATTGGCGTCACTTTCACGCCGCACCTGATCCCGATGACGCGCGGCGAACTTGTCACCTGTCATGTGCGCGGCGATGTCGACCAGATCCAGATGGCGCTGGCGGCCAAATATGCCGATGCGCCATTTGTTTCGGTCTTGCCGCTCGGGTCCCCGCCGCCGGATACACGGCACGTCCGGGGGACGAATAATTGCCGAATTGCGGTCTATCCTGACCGGGTCAAAGGCCGGGTGGTGATCATTGCGGTGATCGACAATCTCGTCAAAGGCTCGAGCGGGCAGGCGATCCAGAACCTGAATCTGATGATGGGCTGGGACGAGACGCTCGGGCTTGCCGGCCTGCAAGCTTTGTTTCCATAGACTGGAGGGGTCCATGCCCGTGAAGATCTTACCTGTACGCACCAGTGACGAGGCCGTCTGGCGTGAATTGTGGACCGGCTATCTGGAGTTCTACGAGTCTTCGGTCAAAGAAGAGGTCTATCTGACCACGTTCGAACGGCTTCTGATGACCGGACCCTACGAGCCCTCTGGACTGATCGCCTGGGAGGGTGAAACCGCCCTGGGTCTGGTACATTTCATGTATCACCGCCATTGCTGGCGGGTTGAGAACGTTTGCTATTTGCAAGATCTGTTCGCGGTACCTGACGCACGCGGGAAGGGCGTTGGCAGAGCTCTTATCGAAGCCGTTTATGCGCAAGCGGATCAGGCCGGTTCGCCCGTCGTCTACTGGAACACTGCAGAGGACAACGACACGGCGCGCTTACTCTATGACCGCATCGCCCGGAAAACAGAATTCATCAAATATCAGCGTTAGGTCTTACTCGCCCGCTGGCTCTGGCAAGACTTCGTACAAGACAATCAAGTGACCATCAAAGTCGACAAAAGCCTGTTCGACAAAAGTGAAATCAGCGCCGCCTGCGACTTTGGGTTCTGTCGTGGTCAGGCCGAGGGCTGAGACTTTCTCAAAAATACCAGGCAGATCAGTCACACCAATCACTACGGCGCTCATATGCGGGCCATCAGACGGACGCGGCAAGTCGAGGCTGGCCAGTTCAGTGAGTGCCAGCACGCGCTGTTCGCCGGGCTCGTGCAAGGTAACACCGCGAATTTGTGCGCCTTCCGGAATCTTGAACACCGGATAGGAATAGGACTGTTCCGAAGACGTCGAAATATCCGATGCCGTAAGACCGAGAATTTCGCGATAGATCGTCAAAGATCGTGCAA
>CAYGUD010000368.1:0-2849 GCA_964352865.1 uncultured Hyphomonas sp. | reverse complement strand
TACAAAAATTTGCGCACTTTTGCGGCGCCCCGCTGAGTCAACTGATGGTCGCGCAGCGCAATCGGACGCTTTTGAGATCAACATTCTCGGAAGATCTCATGGTCGACCTCGCACCAATCGAAGCCCTCTACCAGGACATCAATCCGCGCGTTCTGGCGACGCCGAGTATGAGCAAAGGCAAGTCTACACGCGACAAGGATTTCATCTCCTATGATCAAATCCACACGGATCAAACCTATCAGGACCTGATCCTGCCGGCTGGGCTCGGTCATTTTTCTGGCGTTCCTGTCATACATACAGAACAAATGATTGCCGGAATCGCCTTGCACAGGCCGATTTCAGGAGATCCGTTCAGTGATGGTGAAGCACGGCTGCACGAAGCTGCGTCTGCAGCCTGCGCACCGGTTCTCCAAATGGCTTCACTCATCGAAAGTCACAGTGTGCGAAGCACAGTCGAGCTATTTGGGGCGGGTAAAGCTGTCGCAATACTGGACTATACGGGGCGCGCACTCGAACAGAACGACCAATTCGACCACTTCTTGAAATCAGTTTCTGCGCGCATCGACCGCGGACGAAAATTGATACTGCGATCTCAAAGAGCGCAAAATCTTTTAGCGACGGCGCTTGGGAACCATGTCGGGATTGTTGGCGGCGGGTTTGCTCTGAATTCAGACAAGCACGCTGATAAGTGGCTCTGCCGCGTGTTTCCGAAGCCAGCTTTTACGCTAGCTGGCCCCGAAGCAGGTCACGCTATTCTCGTCTGCGAGCAGATTAACAAGCCTCTCTCACTGGATGTGAAGCTGATCCAGGAAGTCTTCGGACTAACATTGACTGAAAGCAAAGTCGCAGCCTTGGTGTTCCAGGGTCATTCGACGCGAGATATTGCCCGCGCCCGAGAGGTCTCTCTCGAAACCGTTCGATCGCACATCAAAAGCATATTGCAGAAAACCGAAACCAATCGCCAAGCGGAATTGGTGGCGATGCTCGCGCGCTTTACAGTTCATTCTGGTGCTTGATCCGATCCGCAAGTTCAGTTTAAAGCGGCTACATGACTGATCAAATGCCTGACCGCCTGAGCGTGAATCCTAACAGCCCCTATTATGACGAGCAGCTATTGCTGCGCGGCGTAGGGATCCGCTTCAATGGCGAAGTGAAAACCAATGTCGAAGAATACTGTATCTCCGAAGGCTGGGTAAAAGTCTCGGCAGGCAAAGCCGTGGATCGCAAAGGCAATCCACTGACCCTGAAACTTAAAGGCACTGTCGAAGCCTGGCCGGAAAACGATCCGGCCGAATAATCGACGCTATTCGCCAGTCATTGCCTCATAAACGGCTTCACTAGAAGCCTCGCGAAGCTCCAGCGGGCCGTTCGGATTATTATTGTCGAAGATCTGAACCATGCCGATAAAGTAAAGCTCATTGACTGGATCAATCCAGAACCACGTGCTCGCGGCCCCTCCCCAAAAGAACGATCCTACCGGAGTTTTGCTGCGTACGGCATTCGGCTCTTCGATCGTACCGAAGGTCAATCCCATACCAAGTCCGGCATAGACGTCGCCTTCACCCGCCCCAAGTGAGGACAGAGACTGACCATCGCGCAACACATTGGTTCGCATCAACTCCACGGTTTCAGGCTTTAGAATGCGTACGCCGTCCAATTCTCCTTGATTGACCAGCATTTGCGAGAAGCGCGCATAATCATCCATGGTTGAGACGAGCCCGCCGCCGCCTGATTCCATTGCGATGGTTTCCTTACGAAACTGAACCGTCGGATATGGCACAGGCACCAAAGCGCCGGACTCCGGGTCAAAGCCATAGACTTCGCTAAACCGGTCATAATCAGCTTCCGGCACATAGAATCCTGTATCTTTCATGCCGAGCGGCGCAAACAGGCGCGATTGCAGATAGTCGCCAAATGACTGCCCACTCAGTTTTTCAATAATGTGGCCCTGCACATCCATGCCGACGCTATAGAACCACGCCTCGCCTGGCTGGAAGAGAAGCGGAACGCCAGAGACTTTTTCGACAAAGGTCTGTAAATCGGGCGAGCGCAGGATTTGCTGATCCCGGAAGGCCGAATTGGCCGGATCAGTACCGCCCAGGCCATATGCAAGCCCGGACGTGTGAGACATCAACTGACGCATCGTTGGCTGGCGCTCGAGATCAACCAGAATTGCTGAGCCATCCTCATTGACGCCGCCAAGCACTTTCAGGTTTTCAAACTCAGGCACATATTTCGACACTGGGTCGTCGAGGTCGAATTTGCCATCTTCATAAAGCATCATCATCGCCACGCCAGTAATCGGCTTGGACATGGAATAGATACGATAGATCGTATCGCCTTCAATCGGCGCCTGGCTTTCGAGTCCGCGGACACCGGAATAATAATCGCTGATCACTTCACCCTTATGCGCCAGACGGGTGTGGATACCATAGACACGGCCATCCGCCACATAGGCGCCCATGGCAGCTTCAAGCGCCGCGATGCCCTCTGCAGAGAAGGCTGGTAATTCGACGGTTTCACCAGCGTCCACCGCTTCAATCACGGGCGGTGTCTCGACGATGACGGGCGCCGTCTCCGGCGCGACTGACGCACAGGCTGAGAGCGCCAGGGCGCAAACACCGCCCATCAGTATACGGGGCGAGAGAAATTGGAATTTTTGCATGTCGGTCATAGCGTCCTCAAAGGTTTCTGCATCAATATTGAGGCAGTCAGGCAAACGGGACAAGACCTACCGTCGCGATGTCTCGGACTTGTGATCAATCGCGCTGCAGCCCCATATTGTCGATCAATCTGGTTTTTCCCATCCAGGCCGCCGCCAATAAACGCGCATCTTGCCTAGAACCGAG
>CAYGUD010000367.1:0-2853 GCA_964352865.1 uncultured Hyphomonas sp. | reverse complement strand
GCCGAGGAACCTGCTGCACCAGATACCCTCCCAAGCGGGGAAGAGCGAAAGCAGGAATCCAAGCAAGTCGCGTCCACGCCAGTGCAAATGCCATCGCTCGGCGCGGGTGATGACCGGATCAAAGCCAGTCCTCTGGCGCGCCGGATCGCGGCGCTTAAGGGCATCGATCTCGCGGCGTTGAAAGGCAAAGGGTCCGGTCCGCATGGCCGGATCGTCAAGAAAGATGTGGAAGGCGCGCAGCCTGGCATGTCCGCGCCCGCTGGCGGCGGTGCGCCGGCCTCGCCAGATGGTTTGATCCTACCGCAAATTCTCGATGACCGTGTTTATGCGCCCGACTCTTATCGCCTCGAACCCCTCGATGGCATGCGCAAAACCGTCGCCCGCCGTTTGACGCAAAGCTTCATGCAGGTGCCGCACTTCCCGCTCAATGTTGAACTGTCTCTGGATAGGTTGCTCGCGGCCCGAAAAGGCATCAATGATGCGGCGCCAGAAGGCATCAAAGTGTCGGTCAATGACATGCTGATCAAAGCTTCGGCCATGGCCTTGATGGCTGAGCCGGATTGCAATGCGAGCTTCTCAGACAATGGTATCGCTTATCACAATAGCGCTCACATTTCTGTGGCTGTGGCGATTGATGGCGGCTTGATTACGCCGGTTATTCGTGATGCGGAAAAGAAAGGTCTGGCGGAGATCTCGGTCGAAATGAAAGACCTGGCGGGCCGGGCGCGTGAGCGCAAGTTGAAGCCGCAGGAATATATGGGCGGCACGTTCTCGATCTCCAATCTCGGCATGTTTGGAATCAAATCCTTTGCCTCCATCATCAATCCACCAGAAGGCATGATCTTGTCAGTTGGGGCAGGGGCGAAACAGCCCGTTGTCGATGCCAATGGTGAGCTGACTGTGGCAACGATGATGGGCGTGACGCTGACCTGCGATCACCGTGTGATTGGCGGTGCTGAAGGCGCGCGCTGGCTGCAAGCGTTCAAGCGCTATGTTGAAACACCAGAAAGCATGCTGCTCTAATGCGGTCGCTGATTGCGTTGTCGATCACGACGGTTCTGGCTGCGGGATGTTCGGCCGAAGCGCCGATCCCGACGCCTGCGCCTGTGCAAGTGGCATGGGACGATCTCAACGAAATGGTTGAGGCGTTTGGATATGAGCAGGGCATTCGCCAGTTTTGCGAAGATCCAGCTGCAACCAGCCAGAATGACTTCCTCGCCGAACTCGAGTCGATGGCTGGATTTGATGCCGATCTGCTCGCGCGCGCAAAAGACCGCGCCAGCGAAGTGCAAGCTGAATTCGATGACGCCGATCCAGAAGAAGAACAGGAATATGTCTGCACAGTCGAGATGTTTGCGAGCTCGGAAGACCGCGCAAATATCGCACGCCAGAAGTGGGCTGAACTAAAGGAACAGGTGAATGAGTGATTTTGATCTGATCGTGATTGGCTCTGGGCCTGGCGGCTATGTTTCGGCGATCCGCGCCAGCCAGCTTGGCATGAAGACAGCGATTGTCGAGCGTGAGAGTCTTGGCGGGATCTGTCTGAACTGGGGCTGTATCCCGACCAAGGCGCTGCTGCGCTCTGCTGAAGTGTTGCATCTGGCAAAGTCTGCGGCCGCCTTTGGACTGAAAATCGACAAAGCGGATTTCGATCTGGCCGGTGTCGTGAAACGCTCGCGCGGGGTGGCGGCGCAGCTTTCCGGCGGCGTCAAACATCTGATGAAGAAGAACAAGATCACAGTGATCGAAGGCGATGCCCGTCTCGAAAAAGGCGCAGACGCGCCGAAAGTGATCGTCAAAGACGCCAAGGGCAAGGACAGCACGTATACCGCGAAACACGTCATGCTTGCGACCGGCGCGCGGGCGCGGGCCATCCCGCAAGCAGGGCTCGAGCCCGATGGTAAGCTGGTCTGGACCTATCGCGAAGCCATGGTGCCAGAAGCGCTTCCAAAGCGCCTGCTGGTCATCGGTTCCGGGGCCATCGGGATAGAGTTTGCGAGCTTCTACAATGAGCTTGGCTCCGACGTGACTGTGGTCGAAGCCGTTGATCGGATCTTGCCGGCGGAAGATGCTGAAATATCCGCCTTCGCGCACAAATCCTTTGAAAAGCAAGGCTTGAACATCAAGACGGGCGCGCAAGTCAAAGGCCTCAAAAAAGGCAAGGACAGTGTCACGGCTGAAGTCTCTGTCGGCGGCAAAAGCGAAATGATCGAAGTTGACCGAGTGATCCTGGCGATTGGTATCGTGGCAAACTCCGAAGGCATGGGGCTTGAAGAACTCGGGGTGAAGATCGACCGAACGCATGTCGTGGTCGATGGTTTTGGACGCACCGGCGTCAAAGGTCTCTACGCCATTGGCGATTTGACGGGCGGACCATGGCTTGCTCACAAAGCCAGCCATGAGGGCGTGATTTGCGTCGAGAAGATCGCCGGTGAGATTGATGACGCGCATCCGTTCGACAATTGGAATGTACCGGGATGCACGTATAGCCATCCGCAAGTCGCCAGCGTCGGGCTGACGGAAGACGAAGCCAAAAAGACCGGCAAGAAGCTGAAAGTTGGCAAGTTTCCATTCATCGGCAATGGCAAAGCCATCGCGCTGGGCGAAGCTGAAGGCCTGGTCAAAACGATCTTCGACGCAGAGACGGGCGAGTTGCTGGGCGCGCATATGGTTGGCGCTGAGGTGACCGAATTGATCCAGGGCTATGTCATCGCCCGTGAAGGCGAACTGACGGAAGAAGACCTGATGCACACGATTTTCCCGCATCCGACGCTGTCTGAAATGATGCATGAAGCGGTGCTCGCGGCCGAAGGACGTGTCTTGCATATGTAGGTCATTTCGCCAGCGCAGATC
>CAYGUD010000366.1:0-2863 GCA_964352865.1 uncultured Hyphomonas sp. | reverse complement strand
CCGATGGTGAGCATCGCCCGCGGCTTGTGCATCGTCTCGACAAAGCCACGTCCGGTTTGCTGGTCATCGCTAAACACCCGTCCGCTGCGTCGCGTCTCGGCGGTCTGTTTCACTCGCGCGACATGGACAAAGTCTATTGGGCGGTAACCGTCGGCGTGCCGCATCCTGCGGCGGGGCAATTGCGGTCCTGGATGTGCAAAGGCCTCGATGAGGAAGGCCGCGAACGTATGGTACTTGGCGCCCATGGCGACCGGATCTCGAAGCACGCTATTACAGATTACATGGTCGTCTCGACGGCCGCTCGGCGTGCGGCCTGGGTGGCGCTAAAGCCTTCCACTGGACGGATGCACCAGCTACGTTTCCACATGCATGAGCTAGGCACCAGCATTCTCGGCGATGATAAATACGTGACCCGCCGCGAAGTCCCGCAAGGCGTTGCCAAGGGCTTGCATTTGCACGCGCGCGCTCTGGTCATACCGCGCAAGTCTGGCAAGCCACTGGTTTTGCAGGCACCGCTATCAGGGACAATGAAACAGACTTTTGAAACGCTCGGATTTCTCGAGAGCGAAGCAGGACGCGATCCACTGGAATTGTTCGTCTAAGACGGATCCAGCGTCTGCGTTAGCCAAGTCATGACCGCGGCGCGAGACTCCGTCATGTCTGCTTCGGTGCGCTCATCTACCAGCATGGATGACCCGTGTACACCATTTTCTATGATCATGACGGGCACGTTGGCTGCTTCAAACCGCATTTTTTGCATCTGGGCGCTCTCGCCCTCCATTTCTGAAGCTGGGCGCAATACAAGTGCTGGGCTCCTCAGTTCATCCAGGCGTGCGCTTGCCAGACAGTCCGCCATCGGCGAACCGGACGCAGGCGACGCGGAAACGACCCCGCTTACAGTATCTGGATTATCTGCGGCGAGGTGGAAGACGAGGGCACCTGAATACGAGCTGCCCCAGATAATCACCTCGCCGGCCGGGGTGAGCGGCAGTGACGCTTTGAGCGCAGCTTGCATGTCACTATAGCCGTGGCAGTACGAGGTCGCTTTTTCAGGCAACATGGCGTCAGCGGTGCGGTTTGTCCGACCATAGATGTCGCCGCCGACCCGCAAATCCCAACCAATGACTCTAAATCCGTTTTCATGGAACCATGGCATAAGCGGCGCATACTCCGCCCGTTCGTTTGAGCCGCCTTGATGGAATAATAGGATCAGCGGCGCTGTGTCCGGCAGGTCTGCGAAATAGGTCGTCGCAAAAACGGTAATGCCATCTTCAGCTTGTGTCGTAATCTCGGGCGCTTCGGGAGCTGTAGCTGGCAGTGATAGGTGGTCCCTGACTGAGCAGCCCGCCAGAGTAATTGCAATCATTGAAACGGCTAACCATCGACCCATCTCGCTTCTCCCGCCCGGCAATATGCTGTCTGTGTTACAGTAGTAGCGCATTGCTTCCCAAATGCAAGTTGATGCGGCGAAAGCACTATGCTGAACGCGACTGTCACGGCCGGGCAGTTTGATCGCAGGATGATCGGAGCGGTTGATCGCCGCGTGCGGGCTTAGCGCTCTTTCGGGTCCAGCGCGTCGCGCAGTCCATCGCCAATGAAGTTCAGGCAGAGCAGGGTGATCATCATGGTCAGCGCTGGCGCGAGCAGCATCCATGGCTTGTCCTGCATCTCCTTGGCGCCGTCCGAAATCAGAACGCCGAGGGATGTCAGTGGTTCATTCACGCCAAGACCGAGAAATGACAGAAAACTCTCGGCCAGGATAACGACGGGAATAGTCAGCGTGACATAGACCGCAACCGGACCAACCACGTTGGGCAGAATGTGTCGCCGAATAATGGTGAAGAACGGGACGCCAGTGGCGCGGGCGGCTTCAATATAGTCCATATTCTTGATGGCCAGTGTCTGGCCGCGGACAATCCGGCTCATGGTCAGCCATTCCACCGCGCCGATCGCAGCAAAGATCAGGATAATGTTTCGGCCGAACACAGTGAGCAGCAGGATGACAAAGAAAATGAAGGGCATCGCATAAAGGACATCCACGAAGCGCATCATCAAATTGTCAACTCGGCCGCCAACAAAGCCCGCGACAGCGCCCCAGGTGACGCCAATGATCAGTGATACAATGGTTGCGACCAGACCGACTGCGAGCGAAATGCGTAATCCAATCATCAAGCGTGCCAGACTGTCACGGCCTTGTGTGTCGGTGCCCAGAAGATGCAGGTTCTCGAATGTCGGCGCGAGTTCAACATTCGCTGAAATTGTCCGGTAATCGTGGACCCAGAAGAATGGGCCAATCGCGGCGAAAACCATGATCAGGCCAAGCACCCACATCGAGACAACCGCCGCCTTGTTCCGAAACAGCCGGGCTTTTGCATCGTCCCAAAGGGAGCGACCACCTTGGATCGCAGTTTCCACCGCTTCCTTGCGGCCGGTCAGGTCCATCGTATCAGTCATACTTCACCTTCGGATCGAGAAGAGCGTAGAGAATGTCGGCGACCAGATTGAACAGAACGATCAATGTTGCGTAGATAATCAGCGCCCCCATGACCAGTGTATAATCCCGGTTGATCGCGCCATCGACAAAGTATGAGCCCATGCCAGGAAGGCCGAAAATCCGCTCAATCACCAGTGAGCCTGTCATCACGCGCGCCATCGCCGGACCGACATAAGAGACCAGTGGCAGAATCGCCGACGGTAGCGCATGTTTGAGGACAACATCGCGCTCACTGAGACCTTTCGCCCTTGCCGTTCGGATATGTCCTGCGCGCATGGTCTCAATCACACTCGCGCGCATCAGACGCGAAATGATCGCGATTTGCGGCAGCGCCAGCGTGATCACAGGCAGCGTCATATTGTGCAACGT
>CAYGUD010000365.1:0-2885 GCA_964352865.1 uncultured Hyphomonas sp. | reverse complement strand
CCCATGGTGAACACATCCCGCAAAATGCCGCCAACGCCGGTCGCTGCGCCCTGATAAGGCTCGATGTAGGAAGGGTGGTTATGGCTCTCCATCTTGAAGATCGCCGCCTGCCCGTCGCCAATATCGATCACACCCGCATTTTCGCCGGGGCCCTGGATGACATGCTTATTCTTGGTCGGGAACTTTGACAGGTGTCTCCGGGAAGATTTGTAAGAGCAATGCTCTGACCACATCACCGAATAGATGCCAAGCTCGACCAGGTTCGGGTTACGGCCGAGCCGGTTCACCAGACGCTGCCACTCCTCTGCATTGATGCCGTGTCCGGCTGCGTCGGTTTCGGTTTGTTCGGCCTGCATGGCGGCAGTGATCGCAGATGTATCAGTCATGCGCGCGCTTTAACGCTTGCGAGAGGGATTCGCTAGGGCGTTTTTGCGTCAGCTTAGCGCGACCCCATATAGGTCCAGCTGCGCAGCACATATTCGAGCGGTCCGCGTTTGAATTTCGTGCGCCAAAGACTGGCAAAAGCGATGGTGAAAATTGCCGTCCCGGCGGCGATCGCGATACATGTCGCTGCGCCGAACCTCTCGAAATAGCCGAGTCCATATGGATTGAAGATCAGCGACAGGATCAGGCCTTGCATCAAATAGGCGGTCAGCGATGACGTTCCGCCGCGCGCCAGGAAGGTTTTGATGGCCCCGCCAGGCGTCTCCGCCCATTTCGCGATCAGGCCGAGATAGCCTGCTGTCGAGAATGGGCTGCCCAGCATGATCAGTGTCATCCCAGCCATCATGGTCGGGTTCATTGAGCCATGGCCTTGCAAGATGACCCAGGCGCCGGCGCCGCTGAGCAACAGCCCAATTGGCAGGAAAACATGCCGGCTGCGTTTCCAGAAAGGTGCGGCAGGATTTGCGATTGTCCCGCGCTTCACAGCCGAAAACCCGAACAAGAAGAAGGCGAAGGCGCCGAGCCCCTGCATCAACATTCCAAATGTGATGAAGCCAGCCCAATCAGCGAACCGCTGCGCGATTGTGTCGCCCAGAGAGCCCGTCCGGAAGGCGTCGGCGGCGGTGTCAGCCTGTTCCATCATCAGCCCCATTTCGAGGGTAAAATTCTCAGGATCGAAGCTTTCCCAAGCCCAGAAACCAAGCGCCATCAATGCCACGAACAGGACTTGAATTGTATAAACCGAGATCGCCCAGCCAGTGAGCAGTCGCGGGCTGGCAGACCGAAATAGAAACAGGATCGATCCAAGGATCGCATACATGACCAGGATATCACCTTGAAAGAGGAAGGCGATATTGATCAATCCGAACGCCAGCAAGCCAAGGATGCGGCGCCAGTAACGCCCGGCAAAGCCGACGCCTTTGCTTTCGGCCGAGCGCATCTGATAGGCAAAACCGACGCCAAACATGAACGAGAACAGAGTGTAGGACTTCGCCATGAACAAGGCGCTGACCGCGAAGAAAGCGGACTGATCGACAGGATTGTGAACCGCGCTCTCACCATAGCTCGTCATCATGGGCCAAGACATTATGCCGACATTCACCAGGCAAATTCCAAACAGCGCAAATGCCCGCGCAAGGTCCGGAAATATCTCGCGGCCCGCCTCTTGGGTTTCTTGTAAATAGCTCATGCTTCGCCCCTCCCGTCACAGGAATATAACGCGTGTCTGTAAGGGTTGGAAAGGTTAGGCTGCTGAAAGCAGGCTTTCGAATACGCCGAGGCCGTCCGTCCCGCCTTCATGGCCGCCAATGGCACGTTCCGGATGTGGCATCATGCCCATGACTCGGCCATTCTCGCTGATCACGCCTGCAATATCGCGCGCCGAACCATTCGGGTTGCCAATATAGCGGAAGGCCACGCGGCCTTCGCCTTCGAGTTGATCCAGGGTCGCGTCGTCCGCGACATAGTTGCCGTCATGATGAGCGATCGGAATCGTCACATCTGCGGCGCCGGAATAGGCGCTGGTGAAGGCGCTATTCGAGCTTTCAATTTTCAGCGGTTGCGGCTTGCAGACAAAGTCGAGGCTGGTATTGCGCATTAACGCGCCAGGCAGCAGCCCCGTCTCGCACAAGATCTGGAAGCCATTGCAGACCCCGAGGATATAGCCGCCACGCGCCGCATGGGCGTGCAGTTGCGCAATCACCGGGCTGTTCGCGGCCATGGCGCCGCAGCGCAAATAATCGCCATAAGAGAAGCCGCCAGGCACCATAACCAGGTCTGCATCCTCGGGGATCGTGCCATCCTTGTGCCAGACCATAGCCGGGGCCTGGCCAGTCGCCTGATGAAGCGCGACTTCTGCGTCGCGGTCGCAATTTGATCCGGGGAAGACAATGATCGCGGTTTTCATGACCACTCCTGAAGCTTTCAGCCCGGCTTTAGCAGGGAGTCGGGGCAAAAGGGAATATCCCAATATGGCATTTCTCGATTGACGCCTGCCTTGCACGCGGCCACACGGGCGGACATGGCGGATGAACATCAATATCGCGGCAATGCGCCGGTTCGAGTGAACAAATGGATGGCTGAGCTTGGCCTGTGTTCACGGCGGGAAGCGGAAGCTCTGATCGAAGGCGGAGGGGTCTTTGTTGATGAGGTGCTGATTGATCGACCAGGGCATAAAATTGAACCCGGGCAGGTTTTGAAGCTGGCCGAAGCCGCTCAGCGCGCGATTGCCAGCAAGTTTACCGCTGTTCTGAACAAGCCCGTCGATTATGTCTCGTCGCAGCCTGAAGACGGTCAGGTGCCAGCGGTACGTTTGTTGAAAACAGCGAATGCTGTGGATGCCACGCCAGGTCCAGCAAAGGATGCCAGCCTCGCCCCGCTTGGCCGTCTGGATCAGGATTCCCACGGTCTCCTGCTACTGTCAGACGATGGCGTGCTGGCAA
>CAYGUD010000364.1:0-2909 GCA_964352865.1 uncultured Hyphomonas sp. | reverse complement strand
GGCCATCAACGCGCCGATCCAGGGCTCAGCTGCCGACATCATCAAGCGTGCGATGATTCAAATGCCAGAGGCATTGGAAAAGTCAGGTTTGAAAGCCAAAATGCTCTTGCAAGTTCATGATGAATTGATCTTCGAAGCGCCCGAAGCCGAAGCCGAGAAGACGATTGAACTGGTTTGTGGTGTGATGGAGCGAGCGCCGCTTCCGGCGCTCAGCCTGAGTGTTCCGCTCGTGGTCGAAGCGGATGCGGGAAAGAACTGGGCTGAGGCGCACTAGGCCATGCCGTCCGAGATTTCCTTTTTGCAGACGCGCCAAAGCGCCCGCGATTCTATAGATTTATGCAATGGATAAGATCCACATCACAGGTAATGCAGGATCGGGAAAAACGACCCTTGCATGCGAACTCGGTGCCGCGTTGGACTTGCCTGTCTTTGGACTGGACAAAATCGTCTGGCAATCAGGCTGGGCAAAAACGCCGCGCGATGTCGTTGCGATCAAGGAACGAGAGCTTATTTCCAAACCCAAGTGGATTATTGAAGGCGTGTCGCAAATTGTTCGGGATGCCGCAGATCTGTTCATCTTTCTGGATGTCAGTCGCAAGACATCGTTTGTGAGGTGCGCAAAACGAAACTGGCGATTTCTGTTTCGCGGCCGACCGGAGCTCCCCGACAATTGCCCGGAAATTCTCATTCTACCGCAATTGCTAAACATCATCTGGAACTTCAATGAGCGCGTTCGTCCGCACATTATGCGCGATGTCTCAGACTATCCGGATCGTTCTATCATTGTCCGAAATGCGGATGAATTTCAGCATATGTATCAGCGCCTCACGGGCGCTTAGATGATCGGTGTCCCTGCCTAACCAGCTTCGAGATTGCGCTGTTCATCAATCCAGGCTGGATCGACATTTAGCTTCGCTGCCATTTTGTCTTTGCTGGTAATCATCCGCCAGAACGGACTAACGCGCGAAACAGGTTTGCCTTCAGCGATATCTTCCAAAGCGGCATCAGCGACCATACGGACAAATATTGATGTCGACATCGGGCAGGTGCCGCTGCAGTTTTCGCGCTTTGCCAGGTCGGCCCGCATATCTGGAATGGTTTTGGTCTCGCCATGTGGAATCTCGCGAATATAGGCATCGACCATGAGCGGTGTCGCAACCAGCATTGTGTCGCCCGGCTGCATACCACCCCAGGCCTTGTCCATGACGACTTTCTTGATCTCTTTCTTCGCGGCGAGTTTCTCTCGGGCTGTTTTCTTGGCCATATCTTCCTCCACGTAAAATCCGCTACTTACCATGAGTATCAGACAAATTCTGTCAGGAGATCTACCGATGTTTGATGCCAAGTCGGGATATCTGATTTCTCACTATTCGACATGGCTTATCGTATAGCATCGCCTTATCTCCTGTTATCAGTTTGGAGGTTTAGATGACCGAACATGTAATCACACGAGAAGACAGCCCCAAAGGCGGCCGCTATGTCATTGTTATCAATGGCGATGAAGCAGAGATGACCTATTCCCGCGCTGGTACCACACGGATTATTATTGACCATACAGGCGTGCCGGATTCGATGCGCGGGTTGGGTATTGGCAAGCTCCTGGTGGAAGCTGCCGTGAAAGATGCGCGATCCGAGGGTTTCAAGATTATCCCGCTTTGCCCCTTCGCAAAAGCAACTCTGGACAGACACACAGATTGGCAAGACGCGATGCAATAGTCTGGCTTGCGTTTCGACGCGTTTTCCCTGACTCTGATATTTGAGGGAGAAAATTATGAAATCACTGTTTGCGATTGCGGTATCGACTATCATTCTGAGCGCGTGCAATGGCGCGCCGCCAAATGAAAAAATCCTGACAGGTTTGTGCCAGGATATCTTTGCTGGTGATGATCAAATCGTCCGCATGCTGGCCAGCGATGCCAGTACAGATCTGGATAGCTTCTGCAATTGTTACGCCGCAACTATTGCCGCAGACGCCGTAAAACTTCCGCTGCACAAGGATGTGGTCATGGCTATCGCAGAAGCGCGAAAGAGCGCGGGCGGCGGGGCTGAGGATGCTGCAGGAAAAGTTGAAGAAATGATCCAATCGGGTGAGATCGATACATTCACCGAGGAGCAGCTTGATTCCACTGGCGACGATTTTCAACGCATCGCCGAAGCGATGAATGAAAATGGTGGTTCGTGCCCTTCGCCAAACTGATCAGGCGTCAGACGGCTTGAACTCGTATGGCTTGAGCTGTTCGACGACATCCTTGATTGGCCGCATGGGCCGGCCATCGGCGTGGATCATTACCGCAGTGATCCGCCCCTCGGCAATCAGGTCATCGCCGCGCAGGCAAGTTTGCTGGAAATACATCCGAACCCCTTTGACTCCAAGGCAACGGGTTCGGATAGTCAGCAAGTCATCGACTTTCGCGGCGGCTTTATAGTCGACTTCGACATTTGTGAGCGTGAATGCCGCTGGTGTTTCGCGCGCCAGCAGATTCTGATGGCTGACCCCGGCATCGCGCAGGAAATCCGATCGGCCACGCTCGAAGAAGCGCAGATAATTCGCATGATAAACCATGCCGGTGAAATCGGTGTCCTCGTAATAGACGCGAATATTCAGCCAGTGCTGGCCTTGCTCATCAAAAGGGGGCGTTAGCGTGCTCATCTGACTTTGCTAGCAAGCCTCGCCCGGGAAAGGCTAGTGCCGGAAGTGACGCATGCCTGTGAGGACCATTGCGAGACCCGCCTCATCGGCGGCGGCGATCACTTCATCGTCGCGGATTGAGCCGCCGGGTTGAATGATTGCACTCGCGCCGGCAGCACCAGCGGCGAGCATGCCAACCGGGAAACGGAAGAACGCGTCTGACGCCGCGACGCAGCCTGATGTGCGGAGCGTATCAAAGCCTTCTTTTTCTTTCGCGTCC
>CAYGUD010000363.1:0-2914 GCA_964352865.1 uncultured Hyphomonas sp. | reverse complement strand
CGGCGCGGGCGTCGGCGAGGGCTGGTTCGAGCTCTTTTTTGCCATGATGCACGTCTGGGGCGAGCGTTAGCAACGGCATGTAAAGGTCTTCTGTTTCGCCTTTAATAGTGATGGCGAAGCGCTCATGGGTCTGTTCGATACGGGACCAATGGGCCCGGACTCCAGCCCAGAAATCCTCCGTCCCTGACCAATAGTCGTCAGCGGCTTCGACGGGATAATCGTCAAAAGCGCGATAGGTGTTGAGGCCAACTTCCCGGACCAATGCGCGCGGGGCGCTGTCCAGAATCAGTTTGGAATTGTCTTGCTCATGGACCCAGCCCCACGGCGTGATGACATGCCGGTTCACAGCACCGACAGCGTGATAGTCATCGCGGGTGGTCATGTCGCGGCGAGGCAAAGGGCGCCATTCGCGCGGCGGGGTCCATTCAGCAATGCCGTCATCATAAGTCCAGGTGCCAACAGCGCCATAGCGCGGCGCGTCATCAACTTGATAGACCGTCTGTGACCACGTGCCGGCGCGCTGCGATACGGGCACATCCCGCCATTCCCAGGCATTGCCGCCGACAAAGACCAGCACACGCGCGGGCTCATATTGCCAATCCTGGCGCCAGTGTTTGACCACGATAGGCGAGGCGTCCGGGCCAACTACGAGCAGATGCTGCAGACTGATGAAGTCACCGCGATCTTCGACAACGCGCACCGATTCATGTCCGCCAGAGAGTTTCGGCTCTTTCAACTCATAGCCCGCCACGAAAGCCACAGTTTCTGTGAAGTCGAATGTGACCTTGTAGTTGCCCGTCATGGCCAGGATCGAGTTGCGATCCTGTTCGAACGCTGCGGGCAGGGCGATTTCGGCCTTCTGAGTGGGTGCCGATGTCTCTGTAATTGTCGCGCAGCCAGCAATGATGAGGAGGGTGAGGGCGGTCGCCGACAAAAAGCGGGTCCGTGTGGCGGTCATAATGGGCTCCTGAAAAGTTTAATCTGAGAAAATTGCGTAGTGCAAATGAGAATCACTTGCAATTAGGAAATTCTACGTATAGCGAAGTTTTTGCAATTGAGAATAATTCGCAAAAAGAAACAGGGACCAAATATGTCATTTTGCATTGGACGAGGCGCATGTCGCGCGGCGCTTATTGCCTCAACAGCACTCTCAATCACGTCATTTGGCGTGGCGCAGGAAGCAGTGGGCGCAGCCGGCGACGAGTTGCGGGAAGAAACGGTGACGATTTATGGAACGTCTAATCCTCTGCCCGTTTTTGACTATCCAGGGCAGGTGACAGTCGTTGATCGCGACGCCCTGGAAACGCTCGCGCCATCTTCGATTTCAGACGCATTACGTGATGTTCCAGGCCTGGATTTTGCTGGCGGGCCCCGCCGCACAGGGGAATTGCCGACGATTCGCGGTCTGTCAGGTCAGAATGTTCTGATCTTGCTGGACGGCGCGCGTCAGAGCTTTACCTCCGCGCATGACGGTCGGTTCTTTGTCGATCCTGAATTGATTGGCACCGCTGAAGTGGTGCGCGGACCCGCGTCCGCCTTGTATGGTTCCGGCGCAGTTGGCGGCGTATTGGCATTTGAAAGCGTTGATGCAGCCGATCTGCTCGCAGAGGATGAGGGCTGGGGCGCACGAGCCCGCATCGGCTATCAGAGCGTCAATGAAGAATCACAGGCGTCGATCACCGCTTACACGCGGCAAGGCGCGTTTGATGGAGTCGCAAGTTTCGCCATCCGTCAATCCGGCGACATCGAGCTCGCCTCTGGCGCGGATTTGCCATCCGACGATGACATTCAAACGGCGCTCGTCAAAGGCAGTTACGCCATCACAGATGCATTGACTGTGGAAGGCTCATGGCAGCGTTTCAGCAATACCGCGATTGAACCAAATAATGGTCAAGGGACCGCCGGAACCGGCGACGGAATTCTCGACCGAAATGTCGAAAAAGACATTACCACGGATACGTTCCGCCTCGGCGTCAATTACAATCCGGAATCTAATGACTGGGTCGATCTCGGCTTCACCGCCTATCAGACGAGCAGCGACGTTGACGAATTCGATGCGACACTTCCGCGGACGACGGTGCGCGATATCGAAACCACCGGTGTCTCTCTGCGCAATGCCTCGCGCTTCAGCTTTGGCCCGGCGGACACGACACTGACCGTTGGCGGCGACTGGTACAAGGACGAGCAAACTGGCACGGATGACGAAACCATGGATGGTACGCGCGGCGGCGTTCCGAACGGTGAAAGCGAATTCATGGGCGTGTTTGCCCAGATCGAAGCGATTATCGACACAGACGCTGGTCAGTTCGTGGTCATTCCGGGTGTGCGGTTCGATTCGTTCGAAAGCACTTCCTCGATTGCGCCTGACCAAGACAATTCCGATGATGCCGTATCACCGCGCTTCGCCGCCAGTCTTGCGCCACAAGGCGCGGAATGGTTGCGGCTGTTCGGATCCTACGCCGAAGGGTTCCGCGCACCGTCGATCAATGAGCTTTATCTCGACGGCATTCATTTCTCGATCCCGCACCCGGTTCTGTTCAACCCGGCGGCCGGATCATTCGTATTGTCGCCCAACAATTTCATTCCTAATCCTGATCTCGTCCCAGAAGAAACACAGACTGTTGAGTTTGGTGCGGGAGTCGATTTCAAGAAGATCTTTGTCGAGAGCGACCGCTTCCAGGCAAAAGTCTCTTATTTCGAAACCGAAGCTGATGAGCTGATCAACCTGTCGGTAAATGTGGCGCCCGCGGCGACTTGCTTTGCGCCGCCTTTCTTCGAGCCTTGTAATTGGGGCACGTCAGAATCGGCGAATGTCGACAATGCCGAACTTGAAGGGTGGGAAGGCGAGCTTCACTATGACTCAGACCGTTTCTTCGCGCGCGCAAGTTTCTCAAGCATTGAAGGTACAAATCTC
>CAYGUD010000362.1:0-2923 GCA_964352865.1 uncultured Hyphomonas sp. | reverse complement strand
GAGTGGGAATAGTCCCCGCTCAAAATTATTAACAAAATCAATCCTCAAAGCTTAATGACACAAATTTAAGGCCCGCTTGCAGGCGTTGCGAGTATCGTCTTAGGAGGTTGTTAAGGCCCAGCACCGATCTTCAGTAGAGTTAATTTTAGGGCTGACTTTGTTAATGGGATTGGGCAAATGAGTAGAAAATCGGTGCGCTGGGGCGCAGACATTGGCTATCAATCGCCAATCAAAACTTTCAAATGCAAAGAGTCACTGCGCAAGCATGGCCTGAAAGGCAAGCTCGCCGAAGGTGATCTTGGTTTTAGCCGAGGCCGAACCCGCAAGATCGCTCAGGAAGATGCCGAGGATGCTGTCCCGGCGTCTGAAGCTATTACAGAAGATCAATGGAGTGAGCGCGAGCAGGAAATCGCGGAACGCGCTGGCGGCGTGCGCCGCGGATTGGAAACCTGGATGAGTGGCACAATGGCTAGCGTTCGGAACTTCATCCAGGACTGCACGCCGGCTGATATCCACCCGGAACATTTGCGCGAAGTTATCAAAGCCGAAGAGAACGAATTCCGTCACTATGAAGTCGATGATGCGGATACAGCTCGTGATCATCACGACGCGACTGTTGTCGAGCTTCAGCACTTCAAGCAGCAACATAGTGACCGCATCGGTAAACGGACGCCTGACATCAAAAAGAATGTTGAGCAGACGCTGGCTATCCTGTTGCTGATCATGATCGTTGAGGGCTGTTTCAATGCGCTCTTGTTCAAAGACGCCCAATCGTCCGGCTTGATGGGCGGAATGATGGTCGCCTTCGGGATCAGTGCCGTGAATGTCCTGACGGGCGTGCTCGCGGGCTTCTTCGGCTTGCGATACCTCAACCACCCGGATCGCGGATTCAAGATCGCAGGCGGTGTTATTGCCGGTCTGCTGATTGTCTGCGGGATTATGCTGAACTTCTTCATTGCCCATTTCCGGGACGCTGTAGAGATTAGCTTGCACGCGGCACAGGAAGCTGGCTCGCTGGCCGGGTTCTCGATGTTCGATATTGCGCCAGGTACAGTTATCGCGGGCATGTTCCCGAACATTTTTGCGCTCAACTCCCTCGTCGCGATTGCGCTTCTACTGATCGGTCTGACCATTTTTGGGGTCGCCGTGTATGAAGGCTATGACCGCATTTCTGACCGCTATCCCGGTTATGGCCGCGTGTGGCGTAAAGAGCGTCTCGCTTATGAACAGCGCCAAGCCGTCCGCAATGGTGTCCGCGATGATTTGTCGGATTATTTTACCAGCTGCCGGTTCTGGTTCGAAACGCAGCACAAGCGTCATAGCGAAGCAAAACGGGAGATTGAAAAGTCTCTCAATTCCCTGGAAGCGCACCGTGATCGCGCGGTCGGCGTTGCTGCCAAAGCAGGAGATCAGGAACGCTCGCTAAAAATCGCTTACCGTCAGGCCCACCGCCGGGCGCGGAACAAGTTCCGCGACAAGCTTGGTGAGCAAGCGGCAATTCCGGCTTATTTTGATGAGATCGTTACGCCAAACCTGCCAGGCTTTGATCTGTCTAAAGAGCGCGAACAAGCGAATGCGGCGATCAAGACAATTGAGCAAAACCTGACTGCGTTAAACCTGACCCGTGAATGGTTGGAAACGCACATTCAGAGCGTCCAGAAAGGACTCTCAACCATCCAGAAACAGGTCAATAAGGAAGTCGCAAAAGCTCGTGATGCGCGCATCGCCCGCGAACAGCATAGCGACGTCCGGTCGGCCTGAAAGGAAGATCCGGAGGAAACCGATGCCCCGTCCTAGAGAAAGAGGCCCATGGTTCTGGCGCAGCGCGATTGGCGTGATGGTGCTGAGTGTGGTTGGCTTGTTTTCAGTCGCTGCGTTCAATGCGGCCCCAGCGCTTGATCCCGAAAATGAGTGCCGCATGGATCGCAATGATCCGGCCCATACGATTCTGCTGATTGATCAATCCGACCCGTTCTCAGAAAACGACCTGGCCTGGGTTGATGAGTTGATCGATGTTGAAGCTCGGGCTTTGCCACGCTTTGGACGTCTGACGGTCATTTTGCCCAACAGTGCACAACCATTCGATCCGAAAACACTCTATGCGCATTGTTCTCCGGGCAGTGTTGAGGATGCCAATCCGATCCTGCAGAACCCGCGCATGATTGACGACACGTGGCGCGAACATTTCTACAAGCCCCTCTCTGAAACCGTGGGGGAAACGCTGAAGACCACGAGCCAACCAAGCTCGCCTTTGTTTGAAGCGCTTTATGCGGTTGGAGATCGTGCTGATTTCCAGTCTAATCGGAACAATCGCCGTTTGGTCATTGTGTCTGATTTGATGCAGCATTCTGACGGCTTTTCATTCTACCGCACAGGGACTGATCTTGAAGCCTTCAACCAGACATCGCTTGCCGGTCAGACCCCGCAATTCAATGGTGTCGAAATTGTCGCTCGCATCGTCCCGCGACAGGAATATGATCTGCCGATCAGTGAGCTTAAAGCGTTCTGGCGGAGCTATTTCGACAAGACGGGCGGGACGTTCGGCTCAACCAATTAGAGACGGCGGAGCGCGCTGACCGGCGCGTCCAACAGGAAAAGGTCGCCGAAGCGTTGAACCTGCCCGGTGATCGAAACCGGGTCCGCCACGTATTCGAGAAGATCCTTATTATGACCATAGCCACCTGACGTCATAATCATCAGGGCCTTCTGCTCCTGGCGGTCTTTGACATAGAAGGCAGGCGGGATACCGCCGCGAATGCACAGACTGGCACAGGATTTATGTACTTTGCCTTCAGCCGGGCGCATTGCACCGAACCAGCATTTGCTGTCTAAAATTTCGCCGTTCAGTGCGGCTTCGAAGAGGGGCTCTGGTGCTGGAAAGGCAAGATCTCCAATTTCACCCGTCGCGTCTTCGCGGATCCAG
>CAYGUD010000361.1:0-2927 GCA_964352865.1 uncultured Hyphomonas sp. | reverse complement strand
TTTGGCGACGAGCGCTACGCTTGGGCTATCGGTCATTGGCAAATTCCTCACGTCGTATGGAACCGCTCGGCGAGCGGGAGATTTGTGTTTTGAATTTCCCGCAGAAACGGGATCGAAGGCTCATCGGGATCATCATTTGCGACTAGGGAGTGGCATCAGCATTTGAGGACCCGATGAGCGCAGCGTCGCCGGCCTCAGCCAGACATTGCAGTCGGGCGCACCAGCATTGCTTTGTTTTGATAGACTTTATCTTAGGTTCAGCGCTCCTGCCTGACAGGTGACCAGTCCACCAGAGCCTGCGTCCGGAAACTGTCAGTTCGTGTTGTCGCTGACCCCATCGATGAAAAAGGCGCCGTGATCGTTGGTGTCGGTGTACGTGACCGGCTATTTGATGGTCAGCTCGTGCATGATGTAGTTTCCGGTAATCTCTCGCAGTTCCGGATAAGTCTCCAGAGCGCGCTTGCTTCCGGCCTCTGCAGCCTCTTCCCCGAGCTTGCTCATAAAGGCATCATATTTTGCTTTTGACGGCGCAGTGTCAGCTGTGCTCGCATACTTTGTGACAAGCAGCAGATTGAAATCACCACTGGCAGGCGTGATGCTTGAGTAAATCGCGTAATCTTCGATATGACCGAGCTCTTTGGAGATCTCTTGGCCTCGCACCCAAGTGGCTTTCAGACCTTCGAGGTAATGGTCGCCTGCATTAGACGCGACCCGAACCGTGCTGACTTCCCAAACAGCGTCGCTGACTTCGTAATCTGTGAAAGGCTCCAATTGCGCATGCATCGGCGCGGTGCCGACAAATAAACTTACAAAAATCAAACCAATAAGTCGTTTCATTCCATCTCTCCATTGCTTCACTATGAGCCGGAGAAAGATGCGCGCGCCCCGTCCAACTGGTCAATTCGGCGGAGCGTCAATTAAGCGTCAATTCGACATTATACCGAACGCGGATCTGACGGGATCAAGTCCGGCCAGCCATATTTTTCCCATGCCTCAACCATGCCGATATCTTCGGCGAAAGACATAAAGTCGGGATGTTTCAGCGTTCGGCCAATTGGGTCGATCCGCGTCCAGAGGCTCATTAGGCCAGGCATATTGGCCGGATGAATCTGCTCTCGATAGAGCTTCATGACCAAGTCAGAATGCCCCATCCAAACCGCTGGCCAGGCGACGGTTTGATCATACGGATCGAGCAATGTTTGGTGCAACATTTCGATCAGATTGCAATAGGTTTGCCGGGCCTCTTCATCGCCGCCGCAAATCCCTTCTGCTGCGGTTTTCAAATAGAAGTCGCGTGCTTCGTCTGAAATATCACTGGCGCCGGGCGGCGACATGATCAGCGTTCCGACATAGCGCCGTGTTTCGTAATAGGTTTCAACCGCCGCGGCATGATCACCCGCCGCCGCTTGTGCGACGCCAAGGTGAAGGCCGGGAACCCCGAGGTCAGTCATGCGGTGTCCAGCGCGCACCGCCGCGTCCAAGTTGCCGAGATTTAAGTGCGCAACACACAGCATGACATAGTTACGGCCATAAACCGGGTCCTGCTCAATCGCGGCTTCAACATAGGGCAAGGCTTCTTTGGTCCGTCCGAGATATAAGAGGCACGAGCCCAATCTGAACGTGACATCGGCATTATTGGGTTCCAAGCGGTAGGCCTCTAAAGCATATTCGAGGGCGCCTGCTGGATTGAAACTGGTCCATTCATGGATACTCAGAATAGCGGGAGCATAGCCTTGATTTGGGTCCAGCTCCAGCGCTCGCCGAGCGCAGGAGGCCGCTTTTTCCGACCGCTCGACCCGTTCCAGGCACGGCGTGTAAACGGCCACATGTATGTTCGCATCAGCGAGCGCGGTCCAACACTCCGCGAAGTCAGGGTCAATCTCAAGCGCTTCCTCAAGCAGCTCTGTTGCCTTTTGCAATGCCCCTTCCATACCCATTCTTTGGGTCAGGTTCCGGCCTTGCAGATACAGCGCATAGGCTTCGCGGCTATGGGTCATTTTCCGAACCGGCGTCGCGCTTTGTTTCAACCCCATAGACTGGGTCAGGCCTACGATCACATTCTCACCAATGACTTTGCGTTGTTCAAAGAAATAGGCTTCTGATTCTTCGATCCGGTCCGCCCAAATCTGCTTGCCAGAAGCCCCTTCGATCAGTCGGATCGATACGGTTACCGATTTGGTGGTCCTGTGCACGGTGCCTTCAATAAAATGAGTCACAGCAAGCTTGTCAGCCATTTCCGGAAGCGTCGCCTGCGCTGCGTTCAATGCCTCCACCGATGTACGTCCAGCAAGCGCTATGCGATTAGAGGCGCCGAGACGCGACGACAGCTCTTCAACAATTCCATCCGCGAGAAACAGATCCCCGCTGACTTCATTGATTTGCTTAAAAGGGAGGATCGCCACGCCAGCCTGACGTTTGCGGCGATCAACACCCATCCAAGCTTGCCACGCCGCGCTTAGGGCTTCGTGGATGGCGGTCTCACCGCGCTCGCTCAAATCTGTAAGGAGCCGCTGTGTTGCTATGCGAATACGATTTTCCACTTGTGCCCGCTGTGTCGTGAACCAGGCGTCCAACGCGTCGCCCAAATCGATATCAGCAAGAAGCGGTTTTCCGGCCGAAGCCTGCAACAGCTCAATGACCGTATCGGTGTCTGCCCGCTCGAGCGCCTGCTCTAGAATTTGCACGTCGGTGATCACCGCCTGAGGGTCGATTGACAGCTCTGTATTCGACACGCTCAACACGTTCAGATCAGCATTTTGCAGCTCCCGATTGAGGTCATGCAAGCACTGTCGAAGGCTTGCGCGCGCCTGCGGCTTGAAACGGCTCGCCCAAATCAACTTGCTGACCAAAACACGGCTCAGGCTTTGACCGGGACTAATACTCAGCATGGCGAGAATAACCCGCCCCCGGCGATTGGGGATGTCGAT
>CAYGUD010000360.1:462-2943 GCA_964352865.1 uncultured Hyphomonas sp. | reverse complement strand
CTGTGGAGCAGATCAGATACCCGCCGCCCTGTCCAATGACGCGCGCGATCTCTGGCCACATCACGTCGGGTAATTTGGCCTCATCCCACATTTTGGAGAATGACGGGTCCATATGACGCGCACCGCCAAACCGGTCGGGACGCGCTTTGGCACCGTCCCAGATTTTTGTGTTCAGAAGGCCGGGGCACAGAATGGTTGTGCCAATGCCCTGCCCCGCCAATTCCCCGCGCAGGGCTTCGCCGACAGCAAACGTGCCGTGTTTCGTCGTGGCATAGAGCGGGAAGTCGCCCTCTGGTGACCGGATCGAGGCTGAGGATGCTGTGACCCCGACATGCCGCGGCCCTTCTGCGCCTTCCATCAGCGGCACAAAGGCTTGCGCGCTCCAGATGACGCTGCGCACATTCACGTCCAAAGCCCATTCAATCAAACTCTGCTTGCCGGTGAGGATGGGCGATCCCACCCCGACGCCTGCATTCAGCCACAACATGGAGAGCGGCCCGCGCGCACGCACGTCTTCGGCGGCGGACACGCAAGCGCTTCGGTCTGAGACGTCGAAGACCAGCGGAAAGGCCCCGCCGCCAATATCTGCGGCAACGGCCTCAGCCGCCTCGGCGCGGATGTCTTGAACACCAACGCGCATTCCGATCCCCGCAAGTTGCCGAGCAAGCATTTCGCCGATGCCATCTCCGGCCCCGGTCACAATTGCGAGTTTTCCCGCATAATCGCGTTCAAGCGTCATAACCGCCTCCCTAAGCCTTTTGTTTTAGGGATATAGGCGCGAGCTTGTCCAAGTCGATCCATCTCTTTTCAGCTTCAAGCGATCATGCATCCGGAACGCCTGGTCCTGCCAGAACTCAAATTCCGATGGGATCAGCCGATATCCGCCCCAATGTTCTGGGCGTGGAATATCATCATCATCGCCGTAAATGGCGCTGATCTCAGCCACGCGCTGATTGAACTCTTCGCGATTGTCCAGCGGGCGCGATTGATCTGACGCAATGGCGGCGATCCGCGATTGCGGCGCACGCTGACTGAAATAGGCGTCAGATTGGGCCGCCGAGCTTTTCTCTATCGTGCCGCGAATTCGCACTTGGCGGCGCAGGCTTTTCCAGTGAAAACAAATCGCGGCATGAGGGTGAGCGGCTAATTGCGCGCCTTTGGCGCTGTCATAATTGGTATAGAATTGCAGGCCCTCTTTCGCGCTCAAACCGCGCAACAGAACGATGCGCACATCTGGCAGTCCATCGGCATCGACAGTCGCCAAAGACATCGCCGTCGAATCGTTGGGCTCATGCGCGTTCGCGTCTTTCAGCCATGATTCCAACAGGTCTATCGGGCGATCGGTATCAGGGATCAGCGCACGATCGCCTTCAGCGGCATAATCTGCGGCACTCGGGGACTTGGGAATGGAAACAGGTACATCAGTCATACAGATCATCCAGACAGGATCGTTAGGGGTTTGGCAGGCGCCAGTTTTGCATATAGGACACCGCAAATAAGAAACTACGGAACCGCCCTCATGTCGCATAACACATTCGGACACATGTTTCGCGTGACAAGTTGGGGCGAAAGCCACGGCCCGGCTCTGGGCTGCGTCGTGGATGGCTGTCCGCCCGGATTGTCGCTTGATACAGCCTTCGTTCAGCGCTTTCTGGATCAGCGCCGCCCCGGCACCAGCCGCTTCGTGACGCAGCGCCGTGAACCTGACCAGGTCAAGATCCTGTCTGGTGTGTTTGAAGATGATCGCACTGACGGCCCAGTGACCACTGGCACGCCGATCAATATGATGATCGAGAATGTCGATCAGCGCTCGAAAGACTATTCAGAAATCCGAGACCGCTACCGCCCGGGTCATGCTGACTATACTTACGATCAGAAATATGGCGTTCGCGACTATCGCGGCGGGGGTCGCAGCTCAGCGCGCGAAACAGCGGCGCGGGTCGCTGCTGGCGCTGTCGCGCGCCGGGTTCTGGGCGATGATATTCAGATCCGCGGCGCGGTCGTGCAAATCGGCGAACACAAAGTCGACCGCGATGCCTGGGACTGGTCGATCACCGGCGATAATCCGTTCTGGTGTCCAGATGCAAAAATGGCGGCTCAGTGGGAAACCTATCTCGATGACGTCCGCAAATCCGGGTCCTCGGTCGGCGCGGTCGTCGAAGTGCAGGCCTCGGGTGTCCCTGCCGGATGGGGCGCGCCGGTCTATGGTAAACTCGATAGCGAACTTGCCGGCGCGATGATGAGCATCAATGCTGCCAAAGGTGTTGAGATTGGCGCGGGGTTTGAGGCCGCAGCCTATACGGGCGAGCAAAATGCTGACGAAATGCGCATGGGCAATGACGGCGTGCGTTTTCTGTCGAACAATAATGGCGGCGTCGCAGGCGGCATTTCCACGGGCCAGGATGTGATTGTCAGGCTCGCCATCAAACCGACCTCATCAATCCTGACCGAAACAAAATCCGTGACGCGAGACGGCGAAGA
>CAYGUD010000360.1:0-452 GCA_964352865.1 uncultured Hyphomonas sp. | reverse complement strand
ACCCCTGCGTTGGTATCCGCGCTGTGCCCGTCGCAGAAGCGATGCTGGCCTGCGTTCTGGCCGATGCAAAATTGCGACACCGCGGCCAGATCGGCAGCTAGAGCTGCGTCTGGTTCATTTGCGATTCACATTTGACGGGGCATGTCGCGCGCATCCAATCCATAGGAGCGTAAAAAATGACAATCTCCCAGTTCTTTAAACTTGCCGCCTTTGCAGGTGCTATGACCCTGGCCTTGCCCGCCCACGCCCAGGACGCAGCCGAAGATGGCTGGAGCGGCGAAGGCTCGCTCAGCGCCGGTGTCACCACAGGCAACACTGAAACCACAGATCTCGGCCTCGGCGTCGATGTCGCCCGCGTCATGGATGTCTGGACCCTCGGTCTGCAGGCCAGCGCTGATTATGGCGAAACAGATGGCGCAGAGACCAAAAACCGTGTCTTCCTCGGCACCAAT
>CAYGUD010000359.1:0-2945 GCA_964352865.1 uncultured Hyphomonas sp. | reverse complement strand
CACTGCAGCCGCGCCGCGATCTTTGGCGGACCAATCGGTGCGATTCGATGCCGAATATGCCATCGCTGCGGCAAATCTTACCGGTTACGATCTCTCGCTTGGCACATTCGATTTCCAGGTTGAAGTGGTCTACACGGTCTATGTGCCTTAGCGGCTAGACAGCGTTACCAGACTTATCAACCAGACCCACGCGCATATCTTTTGCTTTGTAGATTTTTTCGCCATCAGCGAAAACCCGGCCATCAGCAATCCCCAGAATGAGACGGCCGCGGCGGACGCGTTTCATATCGATTTCGTAGCGCACCAGCTTCGTCGTCGGCGTAATCTCGCCAGTGAAACGGACATCGCCAACGCCGAGGGCGCGGCCTTTGCCATACGAACCCGTCCAGCCGAGCCAATAGCCAACCGCTTGCCACATGGCGTCGAGACCAAGACAACCGGGCATCACAGGATCGCCTGGAAAGTGACACTCAAAAAACCACAGGTCCGGGTGAATATCGAACTCGCCCACGACGTGGCCTTTCCCAAACTCACCACCGTCATCCGAAATCTCAGTGATCCGATCCATCATCAGCATAGGCGGCGTTGGCAGCTGGGCGTTGCCAGGGCCAAACAGTTCGCCGACGCCGGATTTGAGCAAATCCTCTTTGCTATAAGACGACTGGGGCGTGTGGTATTCGTGCGGTCCCTTCATCGAACTGGCCTCGCTATGTTTGAATGTGGATCTGCGCAGTGCAGATATAGGGGAGCTCGGCCCTTAACCGCATGCGCGAGGCGCGGCAAGGCTTGCGAAGCTAGAGATTGCCGGTCGCGACTTGCGTGCCCCACAGCTCCGATTGAGGCAGCCAGCCTGTCTCGCGGCCGACTTTGATCTTGCACCAACCATTTTCACAAACAGAGAGTTCAGCAATGACGCCGGATTTCAGACGCGCTTTTGAAGCCGATTCTTCTGTCGGACTGCGTTTTAACTCTGTCTCTCTGGTCACCAGCGCCGTGCGGGTTTCAGATAGCATTCGGGCCTGCATCCAGACTTCATCGCCGTCAGGGTCTCGTACCCGTCGCCAGCCATGCGTTTCCCGGACGATCAGCATTGGCAGACCTTCGCGCTCATAGCGCCAAAGAATCTGATGATCGAGATTCGGCCCCTGACGTCCATGCACCGCCGAATAGCGTAGCGATTCAAAACGCGGCAGCGGTTTACCAGAAAAGCGGCTGATCTTTACGATTTCCGCAGATTGGCGCGCTTCGACCTTGGTCATGCCCACCCCTCCGAGGAGGGCGAGGCAAAGCATAAAACGGACGAAAAGCGCTGTCATATCTGCTTTTTTACCTATTGAGATGAATCGACCGTAAAACAGCGCATTGGCGAGCTGCATTTGCTCTGCTAAGCGCGGGGTAGAAAGCGAGGAAGCATGCCAGATACGCGCCTGAAGGTTATTGTCACACGCCGCCTACCCGATGCGGTGGAGCTGCGCCTGAAGGAGCTATTTGATACTGAGCTTAATCCCTCCGATCAAGCCTATACCGCGGATCAACTTGCAGACGCTGTGCGCCGCGCCGATGTTCTTGTCTCCACTGTGACGGACCAGGTCGATGGCCGCGTGCTCAGTGAGGCCGGCGAACAGTTCAAAATGATTGCCCAGTTTGGTGCCGGCGTCGACAATATCGACGTTCAGACAGCGAATGAGCGCAACATTACCGTGACCAATACGCCGGGTGTTCTCACCGATGATACCGCAGATGTGACCATGGCCCTGATCCTTGCCGTTCCGCGCCGGTTGCATGAAGGCATTGCGCTGATGGAGGCTGGCAAGTTTGATGGCTGGGCACCAACCTGGATGATGGGGCGGCGTCTCGCTGGCAAGCGCCTTGGCATTATCGGCATGGGCCGGATTGGCCAGGCCGTCGCGCGGCGCGCCAAAGCGTTCGGGTTGCAGATCCACTACCATAATCGCAAGAAAGCCTCGCGCGTGATTGAAGAAGAGCTCGATGCGACGTTCTGGGACAGCCTTGATCAAATGCTGTCGCGCATGGACATTGTTTCGGTGAACTGCCCGCACACGCCTGCGACCTTCCACTTGCTGAATGCCCGGCGGCTGGAGCTGATGAAGCCAGAGGCGTTCATTGTGAACACCGCGCGCGGCGAAGTGATTGACGAGGCGGCGCTCGCGAGCGCGCTCCAAACCGGAAAACTTGCTGGCGCCGGGCTCGACGTGTTCGAGCGGGAGCCGGCGGTTAATCCGGACCTGGTGGGGCTTCCAAACGTCATTCTGTTGCCGCATATGGGCTCGGCCACAGTCGAGGGGCGTGTCGAAATGGGCGAGAAAGTAATCATAAATATCAAGACTTTCGCCGATGGGCATCGCCCGCCCGACCGTGTCATTTCTGCGATATTGTAAACCTCAGGCCGCGCTTTAGTGCACGCTCACAGCTTCAAGCTTGTAAGCCTGGGCAGCCGCTTCGGCGGCTTCGAGCCCTTCAATAATGGCCAGCTTCAGCCCGTCGCCATTGGTCACCACGACAAGCTCTTCGAGATCGTCAACACCGCGTAGCGCATCGGCTGGCAGCTCAGCGAGCTCAAGCTCGTTAATGTTGCGGAAATAGACCAACCGGCTGAAATCAAGATCGCCAGTGGTCGGCTTTTCTAATGTAGTCATGGTCTACTCCTTCCATTCTTAGACAGGACCAGAACACGTTCACCTCGCTAGGCCCCGTCATGGCAGCCCCGCCGTTTGAGGTTCGGTGTTATCCTGAATCTAGGAAGCCACCTTGTCACCATCAAGGCATGGATATTCACTTTGCGTTGTAAAAATCATGAGGGATCGAAAACAAGACCAGCGCCAACGGCCTGAAATGCCTCTGCATTCAGGGGTTTGGCGGCGCTATGAAGATATTTGTGTTTGATGCGCGCCTTCGGCTAAGCGCGGCCCCGTCCTTCGATCTAG
>CAYGUD010000358.1:0-2952 GCA_964352865.1 uncultured Hyphomonas sp. | reverse complement strand
TCACTCAAGACTGCCATCTGACCCGCTACAATCGTCTCTCCGGCAAGCTTGGCTTCGCCTTCGGCCAGATAGAGCGCGCGTTCTTCTGCCTCCTCGCCGCCAATCGTGAAGCGAGCGGGAGCGTCGGTGTCGGCGGCGACATACCAAATACCCCAGGGAAAACTAACTGGTGCCGTGTGCCCGAAGGCTGTTCCAGCGAGCACGCGAGCATGCGCGCCGCCAAGATCAAACTCTGGTAAAGTTTCGGCTGGGTGGTGAACGAAGTCGGGCGCGGTTTCAGCGTGTTCCTGCGGTAGTGCCACCCAAGTCTGAATGCCATGCATGGATTGTCCGTTGGCGCGTTCAGTGTCCGGCGTGCGTTCGGAATGGCAAATGCCGCGACCGGCGGTCATCCAGTTCACCGCCCCAGGGCGGATGACCAAATCATTGCCCAGTGAATCTCTGTGCCGCATTGCGCCTTCATACAGAATCGTCACTGTGGCCAGACCGATATGCGGATGCGGTCTGACATCGAAGCCTTTGCCGGGCGGATAGTTTACCGGCCCGAAATGATCGAAAAAAATAAAGGGACCGACCATTTTGCGACTATGGAATGGTAAGATACGTCTGACGACAAACCCGTCGCCGAGGTCGGTTTCTCGCGATTTTATGATTTGCTCGATCAATGCGCTCATGTCTGAACTCCTTGCAGAGGTTTGATTCGATAGTGACATAGGTCAATGAGCACTGAACTCCATAAATTCGTAGGCGAGATTCACGCATGTCAATTATGCGCCAGTGACATGCAGCGGGTTCCGAAGCCGATCCTGCAGGTTTCTGATACCGCAAAGATCCTGATTGCCGGGCAAGCGCCCGGTAACCTGGCTATGGAATCGGGGCGGCCATTTACCGACCCGTCTGGCGACCGATTGCGCGACTGGCTGCAAATCGATGAGTCGACATTCTACGACCCGTCAAAAGTCGCAATCGTGCCAATGGGATTCTGCTTTCCAGGTTATGACAAGAATGGCGGCGATATCCCGCCCATGAAAAGATGCGCGCAAACGTGGCATAAGCCATTGTTCGAACGCTTACCAAAGATCGAATTGAAAGTGTTGATTGGCGGCTACGCACAGCGCTGGCATATCGGTGATCAAATGGAAAAGACTTTAACCGCCACCGTGCAAAAGTGGCGCGGATTTCTAGAGCAGGGCGTCATTGTTACGCCACATCCGAGTTGGAGAAATAATGCATGGATCAAGCGCAACCCCTGGTTCGAAATCGAACTCTTGCCCGAGTTGCGAAAACGAGTGCAGGCTTTGCTGTCCTGATCATACTTTTGTTGAGCGGGTTAGCTGCCTGTGTGACTCCAGCGACCCTGAAAGCTTTGAAATTGGAGAGCTCCGTCATGCCGCAACTCGACCCTGAGAATAATCAGTTGATCAGCTTTGACGGCGCGCAACTTGGCCTGACTGTCTGGGATACAGAAACAGATCCTGAAATCGTCATTGTCGGCGTCCACGGCATGAATGACTATGCCAACGCATTCCACATGGCGGCGCCATACTGGGCCGCGCGTGGGGTCAAAACCTATGCTTATGACCAGCGCGGATTTGGGCGGTCTATCGGGCGAGGCGACTGGCCAGATGAAGAGTTGATGCGGGAAGATTTGCGAACGACCGTGCGTCTGGTTCGTGCGGAGCATCCGGAAGCGACACTGGCAATTGTTGGCATCTCGATGGGCGGTGCAATGGCGATGACGGCATTTGGGTCTGAAGCTCCACCAGAAGGCGTCGATCGCGTTGTGTTTAGCGGACCTGGCCTACGAGGTTGGGGGTCAATCCCCGCTGTCCAACGTGTTGCCCTTTGGACCAGCGTTCGCGTTTGCCCCGGCTGGGTGGTCCGCCCGCCACGCTTTGTCAAAATTGAGCCGAGCGACAATGTTGAAATGCTGCAACGAATGTGGCGTGATCCGCTCGGCTTGAAAAACAACAAAATTGAGCAGGTTCACGGCGTCGTAAGTCTGATGGAAAATGCCCATCGAGCCGCGCCTGATTTGCCTGCAGATATTCCGATGCTGCTGACATATGGTGCAAGGGATATTGTTGTTCCAGAGAGAGGCCTGCGCCGAACAGCCAAACGTCTTCCGGATCATGTGCGAACCGCGTACTATCCTGACGGATATCACATGCTGCTGCGTGATTTACAGGCTGAGACCGTGTTCGAGGATGTGCTGGCTTTCTTGCGCGATCCTGAAGCGCCTTTACCGAGCAATGCTGGAGAAGTGCCTGGACGAATATCGAACTGATTGTTGACCCTGCGCCAAGAGGCGTTACACCGCCGGTTTGTTTCAATCCCAACTATACGATCGGGCGGCTGCCATGTTCGACAATCCTTCTTTTGATCACCATGAGGACGTGCACTTCTTCAGTGATGAACCGAGCGGGCTGAAAGCGGTTATCGCTATTCACTCTACGGCGTTGGGCCCATCATCTGGTGGGACACGCATGTGGGATTATGCTGATAGCAACTCGATGCTCACGGACGTACTGCGCCTGAGCCAGGGCATGAGCTATAAGAACGCCATGGCGTCGATCCCGCATGGCGGTGGCAAAGCTGTGATTTGGGGCAATTCCAAGACCGATAAATCCGAAGCTCTGTTCCGCGCCTTCGGACGCGCGGTCGAGAGCTTGCAAGGCCGCTACTGGACAGCGGAAGATGTCGGAATTGATACGGCAGACATAGAAATAGCGGCCCAGGAAACCCGCTATGCAGCGGGTCTGACAACAGGTGTCGCGGCGAGTGGAGATCCATCTCCTGTGACCGCGCTTGGGGTTTTTAAAGGCATTCAGCAAACCGCGATGCGGGCATTTGGGAGTGATGACCTGAATGGCAGAACCATCGCTGTTCAAGGCGTCGGGTCTGTCGGTGGATATACCGCGCTACACCTGGCGGAGGCTGGCGCCAATCTGG
>CAYGUD010000357.1:0-2953 GCA_964352865.1 uncultured Hyphomonas sp. | reverse complement strand
GGACGATGGTGCGGGCTCTACGGTCCGGCGTGCTCCTTGATGAGGATATTCCTGCATTTGAGCGCGCTCTTTTTAAGGGGCCTAACTTTCAAACAAGCGCCGACAGGGCGGGTAGCTTTACGGAGCTTATGTCGTCGGGCCGAGGCAACATCCTTCGGGACCGAGATTTGCTTCATGCACTGGTTGACTATGAGGATTTCCTTGAACGCTTCGCCGTTGCCAGGAAATATAACATGGATAGTGCACTGCTGGTGTCAGGAGCCTTTACAGGTGCATTCGAATACGATGTTGACTTGCGGATCACTGACGAAGTCATAGCTACCGATGGCAGGGAACGGTCACCCGTCTCTTACGACTTTGAGACGTTGGTGGCTGACCCTGCCTTCCACAATGCCGCCGAGGAACTCATGTTCCTGCAAGGTAATTTTACACTTTGGCGCTCACGGATCAGCGAACGGGTTGAAGATATTCAGGAGCAGCTTACCGGAAGCACGCAATGATCGTGCGAGTCAGGAAGGGCGTAAATTAGCGCCGTATATCGAGAGTCCTAAACTCGCCCCACGACGGTCGCTCGTTATTGCTGATATTCGAGCATGAGCGTAGATCCGATCAGGTCGAGCGCCGACAATGGAAACTCGTCCTATACTGCTCAGCGTCAGTTTCCAGAGCGCTGCAAAAGTCCTTATGCTATAAGGATTCAAAGACCCTTCGAGCAGGAGCCTTGAACATGCCTCATGAGAGTTTCCTGATTGGATTTTCACAGCTCAGCCTCGTCGCGACGGGCTTTATATCAGTGCTTTTCGTATTCATGGCGCCCGAAGGCGGTCGTTCCCGCGTCAACACGTTCCATGCGTTTCCCGTGCTCATGGGAAGTCTAATTTGTCTTGTGGCATCGATACTGCCCTTGCTTCTGACGGCTTATGGGCTTGAGGGTAGAGCTCTATGGTGGTGGGCCAGTGTTGCGGCGTTTGGTTTAGGAACATGCTTCTTCGTAGTTGGTGTTTGGTTGACCGTTCAATTGACCAAAGCGGAGTTTAAAGAACTCGGACCGATTCATGTTATTGCAGCATATGTGTTGGGCACGATCTCAATGCTGCTGCTCGCTTGGAACATCTTTGGTGATGTTCAAAGCGGACACTACCTAACGGCGCTTGTGCTCACGTTCTTCGCGAGTCTGATTGGATTTGTAGCATTTGCGATCCAAAAAGTATTTTACTGGTAATACGCTCCAGGCGCTGGAAACCGGCAAGGGTGGAGTGACTTAATCGCCCCATAATGGTCGCTCGTATGGATATCGGCACGCCTCTTATGGCGGGTGCATGGCGCCACCTAGCTCGTACTGGAATTGTCTTCGAGTATGGCCCGCATGGCCGACATCACATTTAGCGCACACTGAATTTCATCGAGGTCGAAGTCGCGGCTGATCGCGTTCACCCATTCTGTCTGCCGCTGCTCTGCGACGGCGTAGGTTTTGCGCCCCGTGTCAGTGAGAACCACCAAACTCGCCCGGCGATGATGCGGATTGGGTTGGAAGGCGATTAACCCCTCTTTTTCGAGTTCATTGGCGATTCGCTGAACGCCCTGTCGCGAAAGGCATATTCTACGGCAGACTCAACCAAGTGTGCCAATCCCTTGCGCAAGATGCTCGATTTCATGGCATATTGGTCCGGTATGGCAGCTATGCGGGTAATTTGGCCCTTTTCCGATTGCAAAGCGCGCGAAACGCCGAAACATTGACCCTGCAACACATTGCTGGCGCGCGCCCGATGGCCAATCGCAAAGCTCGCGATTTCGGGCGGCACATTCCCCAGTATTGTGTTGCGGGAGGAGTTCTTGCTGGGTTTCCAGCGCCAACTCTGAAGGATTATATCCATGTTAAAATCAATCATCCCAGCCGTCACAATTGCGCTAAGCCTCACACCTGGCGCTTTGGCGGCGGACGGCACTAAAATCACCGTTCAGATCACCTATGATGATACGTTGCTCGCCAGCGATGACGGTGCCCGAGACGTCCTGAACTCGATCAGACGCCAAGCCAGAAGCGCCTGTTCTTACGAGACCAGCATCGCCAGTGGCCAGATGGTCGATCACGCCTGCGCTAAGTCGATTACCAATGGCAGTATTACAAAGATCATTGCATTGCGCGCCAGCGCTGGCCTTGAAACAGCGCCATACTTCTTGGAACAGTCCAATTTCCAGTTCGCGTCTTTAGAACAGCGCTAGGGCACTTCCTCCCAGAAGTCCTTGCGTTAGAGGGCTCGCTCCTGGCCAGGGGCGGGCCCTCGTCTGGCGGTCACGTCGACTTTAAAGCCGTACACCCATAATCACGTCATTGAACAATTGATCGCCCACCGGGAAGCGTCGTTCGCCGACAATCTCGAAGCCGGCGCGTTGATAGAATGCCACAGCGCGATGGTTCTGATCATAAGTGCCGAGCAGCATCCGCTTGGCGCCGATCTCGCGGGCATGCTTTAGCGCGCATGTCATCAGTTCGCGGCCGGTGCCAGTACCGTGGTATTTTGAGAACACATAAATGCGCTTCAGTTCAATATCGCCGGGCAGGCCTTCGGTCGGCGCTTCGACGGCGCTGGTCACGGCATAGCCGATCGGGGCCTTGGTGCCGGAATATTCGGCGATCCAGCAGGCATAGTTTGGATCGTTGGAAGTAATATATTGTTTGTAGACCTCAGGCGAATGCTGGGTCTGGCAATGTTTGAGCAAGTCTGGCCCAGGAATGGTTTCGCTATAGCTTTCCAGGAACGTCGCCGCCCCAATCATCCCGAGCGCATATTCATCGCCCGGGACGGCTGGTCGGATGTTGATCCCAATTGCCATATTAGCCTGCGGACATCGCCTTTTCGAAATTGCTTCCAACAGCATTGAGGAAGCCTTCTGTGGTCAGCCATTCCTGCTCTGGTCCAACCAGAAGCGCCAGGTCTTTGGTCATCTGGCC
>CAYGUD010000356.1:0-2958 GCA_964352865.1 uncultured Hyphomonas sp. | reverse complement strand
GCCAGTTTTGGCTTCGCCGGGCGACAGGGCTTCATGGGCAATGAAGAGATCGTGCAAGCGCGACGGTGAGGACAGCCCGGTCTCAAACGTGGTGTCAAGCACGCTGGCCCCCTGCCGCAACAAATCGCCCGCTTCGGCGTGGGCCAGGCTCGCCTGGTATTGTTTGGGGCTAATTCCGGCCCACCGTGTAAACTCGCGTTGGAAATGGCTGGGCGACAGGCCCATAGCTTCCGCGCAAGTGCGCAGATCCGGCCAGTCTCGCCAGGTCTCACCTAAATGATCCAGGGCATCTGCCATCCGCTCATAAGCAGCGCAGCGTTCGTTCAAAGGCATCAATACAGTCGTCATGCCTTCACATTGCCAAGCGAACCGCAGACATGCCACCCGTTTCTTGCGGGCACCGCAAAATGCCCACTTGAGAATCGTTCTTGACAATCATTCTCACGTGTTGCAAATCATTCGCATGATCATTTGCATCTGCCGCCGTATTAATGACCAGGGTGTGCGCGAAGCTATTGAAGCGGGCGCACGTAGCCCTGAGGCTGTGCAAGCCCATCATGGCTGCGAGTTTAATTGCGGCAAATGCAGGTGCACGATTGGCGAAGTCATCTCTCACACGCTCGACCAGAATGATGCCGATCTTCAGCTGGTTGCAGCTGAGTAGCGCTTACTCGCCTTCCTCTTCATATCCAACCAATCTCAATGGGCGCGCTTTGCGGCCTTCGAGTTCTGCCCAACGGACCAGTGCGTCTTCGCGCCCATGCGTGATCCATAATTCCTCCGGATCGACCTCCCGCACAGTTTCAGTGAGTTCGTCCCAATCAGCATGATCTGAGAGAATCAGAGGCAACTCCACGCCGCGCTGTTTCGCACGCTGGCGCACACTCATCCACCCCGAAGCGAAACAAGTAACAGGATCAGGGAACCGGCGCCCCCACTTATCGTTGAAGCTCGCGGGCGGTCCGAGAACAATTTCACCTCGGAACTGTTCGCTTTCTCCGCGTTGCCCCTTCTCAAGGGTCGCGGGGCGCAAATCACCAAGATCGACGCCATTTTCCTGGTACAACGTACAGAGTTTTTCTAGAGCGCCGTGAATATAGAGCGGGCGATCATACCCAGCCTCCCGCAGCAGCGCGATCACACGCTGCGCTTTGCCGAGCGAATAGACCCCCACCAGATGCGTGCGCTCCTGAAACAGCTCAACACTGTGCAGAAGCTTTGCCATCTCGCCGCGATCATCGGGGTGACGGAAGACCGGCAATCCAAACGTCGCTTCGCTGATAAAGACATGCGTTCTCGGGACGACTTCGAAAACATGACAGGTCAGGTCCTGGCGGCGCTTATAGTCGCCAGTGCAAACCATGCGCAGACCGCGCCAGTCGACGACGACCTGAGCGGACCCCAAAATATGCCCCGCTGGCGCCAGCCAGACGGTCACGCCATTGATCTCGACCTTTTCTCCAAATTCAAGCGGTTGACGGCTGGCGGTAAACGCCTCGCCATAGCGTGCCGCCATGATATCGAGCGTCAGGGGCGTTGCCAGAACGGCGCCGTGGCCGGCACGCGCGTGATCCGCGTGACCATGCGTGATCACAGCCCGGTCGACAGCGCCGCGCACCGGATCGATGTAGAAATCACCTGGCGGGCAATATAGTCCTTTGGGCGTTTCATGCAGTAATAGGTCAGGCCGGATCATGAATCCGATATACTCCGTTCGCGACATTCGAACACTGCCCTATTTCCGCCGCTTGCCGCCGGTAAGCAAACGCGCCTAAAACGTGCGTAAAGTGTTTGTCGAGGAGTATCAGAATGCGTCGTCTTGCTGCCCTAGCTGCTGGAGTAACACTAGCCCTCACGCCGATTGCCAATGCTCAAGACTTCACAGCGAGCGACACAACCAAGCGTGCCTTGGCCGCCGGTTATAAGGCGCTCTTTACTTGCAGCGGCTACTTTAATGCGGGGCGTAGTCTCGCTGAGATTGAAGCGAATGAACTGTCTGGGATCTATGTCGACTATCGCCCCGTGATGGAAGAGATCGGCGAGGCGGAGATCGTTGAGAGCGAAAACACCGTCATTGTTGAGTTTGACGGCTATTTAAACCCACGCGCGGCGGTTTGGCGTCCTGGGATTGGATGCTCTCTCCTGCCGATTGGCACGCCGCCAACCGCCACAAATTGGCTCCCAAGCCTTCTCAATATGCCGAGCATGGATGCGCCCGACAACACAACGGCGCTCGGCGACAATGTTACGCTAACCGAAAACACATTCGCGCTTGATCTGCTTGGTGTCCCGGTCAGCTTTGCCTTTGATGGCAGCACGTATGGCGACAAGACACGCACAAGCGCGGTTGTGGTTCTCCACAAGGGACAAGTGGTGGCTGAGCGCTATGCTCGCGGGATCGACCGCACAACGCCGCAACGCACCTGGTCGGTGGCGAAAGCGCTGACCTCTACGGTGATTGGCGCCGCAGTTTATCAAGGCGTCCTCGGCTTAGACAATGAAGCGGTGATCGCTGACTTCAACAAAGGCGGAGACCCGCGCCGGTTCATCACACTGCGAAATCTGCTCAATATGACCAGCGGACTGGAAGCCAACACACCCGGCTCACGCACAGATCGGCTATACTTTGGCGGGGCGAGCATTGCCGACACAATGGCCGCCCGTTCAATGGAAGCGATTCCCGGGGCACAGTTCAATTACTCCAACATCGATACGCTGATCGCTATGCGGTCACTGCGTGAGGCTTTGGGTGATGATGCCTCGTATCGCGCCTTCCCTTACACCAATCTGCTTCACAAGATCGGAGCGCGTCACACGACGCTCGAGACCGACTGGAATGGCGACTATATGTCTTCGTCCCAAGTCTGGATGACGGCACGCGATATGGCGCGGCTCGGACAGCTCTATCAGCAAGATCGCATGTGTGGCCGGGATCGCATCCAGCCGGAATGGAGGCTG
>CAYGUD010000355.1:518-2965 GCA_964352865.1 uncultured Hyphomonas sp. | reverse complement strand
CAGCGGCGCAATCAAATGCAAAATGGCGCACCCCTTGGGCGTAGGCATGACGAATGGTGCGACGTGACTTGACCGGGTGCATCAGATAAAGTTCGGCATCTGGACAGGTTGCTCGAACGAGATCGATCTCTCGGATTGAAGCAACATCAAATCCGCGAATATCGCTCGCCCAAAGCGTTTTCAAGACTGCGGGATGCGGGTTAGCCTTCACGGCGTAAAGTGTCGTTCCGGGGAAGTTTTGCGTAAATTCATGCGCAGCGGCCTGAATTTTTTTCGGGTACAGGACGTAGATCGCGTCGTCGCCATCATAGGCGGAGATCGCATCCGCGATTGAATTAAATGCGGGCAGACCGAACGGGCGATCGAAATCTGGAAGAATGGCAGGCTGCGCCAGGCGCGAAGATTGAGAATTGAACATAGTCTTATTAGGTTCCGAAGGTCCGGCGAAACATGCCGGTAGGGATCAGGGTCAGACACGAGGAATAGGTGCGTCCGGCTCAGTCGGAATGGGCGGGCAAGTGGCCCGCTACGGCCTTATAAGTTCAGCCACGGCCGCCATATAATCGGCGTCCTTGGCAAAGGTCCTGTGCACAGTCGTGGTGTCGAACGCAACATCGATGCGTTTGATCAAAGGGATAGGTATTGGCGGGCAGGTGCCCTTCAGGGGATGGGTCATCCAAGTATCCTCGCAAAGCAAGATCGGCTCGAAACCGACATTGAAAGTGAAGACAGTTGGGCTCCCCCGTACTGACAGCTTGTTAAAGCTCGTCGTGGTTCGCTTACTTGTCAGCGGCGCATGTATGAAATCCACAGGCTGGGGTCAAGCAGTTTTGTGACCCCAGCTTTGTTTGTGGAAAGGCTTATTTAGACCACCAGCCGCGGTTTTTCTTCTTTGGTTTGGCAGTGGTTTCCAGAACAGGTTCTGTTGCCAGGGGTGCAGCGGGTGCTTTTTCTGCGATGGCTGGCTCAGGCACCGGAGCAGCCTCAGCCTCAGCCTCAGGCGCCGGGACTGGGTCCGTCTCGGGTTTCTTTGCCGCAACAGGTTCGACTTTTTCTTCGACCTGTTTGACCGGAGGGGCTTCGGTCTCCTGCTCAGCGGGTGCGTCGTCACTTTCTGCCACTGGCGTGGACTCAGCGTCTGCTTCAGCCTCAGCCGTCTCAGGTGAGCCTTCACCGCGCCGTTTACGGCGACGGCGACGACGACGTTTCTTGCCTTCTTTTGGCTCTTCCTCACCGGTTTCTTCTGTCGCTTTCGCTTCAGCAGGTTCTGATTGTTGTGATCGGGCTTCCGGCATGGCGACAGGTTTGGCGTCAAGGCCACCTTCGGTTGCGGAGGGGAGCTCATCCGGTTCTTCGCCAAGTAGATTGGAAGCGGAAAGCGCCAGGCCATCGAGTAGGGCGCCACCATCAGAAGGTGGGGCGCCTGGATCCATTGCCTCGGAATCCTTGCGACGACGTCTGCCACCACGGCGTCCGCGACGACGGCGCTTGCGACGCGCATTGGAGTCGTCGCTATCGTCTTCAGGTTCGGCGCTTTCCGATCCTGTTGTCTCGATTTCGTCCTCCTCGTCATCCTCGGCGTCTGGCAAGAGGTGATCGTCCTCGTCGCCTTCAAGGAAGTCAGCGCGGTTGAACTTGTTGCGGCGCCGTCGCCCACCGGACGTTTTGTCAGCTTCCAGTTCAAACTCACCGGGGATCATGCTCGCGGCGGATTTTATGGCAATCGTGTAGCCAACTTCTTCTTCTATCGCCGACAGGGAATCACGTTTCGAGTTTAGCAAGTAAAGCGCAACATCGGTCGGCGCTTTGACGGTCATGCCTTTAAGGCCGCCACCTGCGGCCCGCGCTTCGACGGCGCGGAGCAACTGCAATGCGGAGGAAGGTATCGACCGGCGACGTCCAGTTCCGTCACAGGCATCACATTTTTCCGTAGTCTCTTGCAGCACACCGGCGCGGCGGCGTTGGCGTGAGATTTCCATCAGGCCGAATTGCGAAATACGATTGTTCTGAACACGGGCTCGGTCGAGCTTCAGCGCGTCCTTCATTTTCTTTTCCACGGCGCGATTATTCTTGTTCTCGTCCATGTCGATGAAATCGATGACGACCAGTCCGGCAAGGTCGCGCAAACGCATCTGTCGACATGCTTCTTCTGCGGCTTCCAGATTAGTATGCAAGGCGGTTTGTTCGATATTGCGTTCGCGCGTGGATTTGCCCGAGTTTACATCGATGGCGACCAGCGCTTCGGTCTGGTTGATGACCAGGTAACCGCCAGATTTCATCGTGACCACAGGAGAGAAGATCGAATCGAGTTGATCTTCGACGCCTTCCTTAACGTATAGCGGAGCAGGTGCGGTCCAGCGTTTGACCTTTTTGGCCTGTGTCGGCATCAACGTTTTTGCCAAATCCTTGGCTTCGCGATAGGCCCGGTCGCCTTGGACGATAACGTC
>CAYGUD010000355.1:0-508 GCA_964352865.1 uncultured Hyphomonas sp. | reverse complement strand
GAGATAATCATAGTCGCGGCGGATTTCTGATTTGGTCCGTTTGGCGCCTGCCGTGCGGACAATCAGGCCCATGCCCTTCGGCACTGACAGATCATCCATCAGCGATTTCAGACGCTTGCGGTCATTGCCATTCGGGATCTTGCGCGAAATCCCGCCGCCGCGCGGCGTGTTTGGCATAAGCACAGAATAGCGTCCGGCCAGAGACAGATAGGTGGTCAGCGCCGCGCCTTTATTGCCGCGCTCTTCCTTGACGACTTGAACCAAAAGAACCTGCCGGCGGCGGATCACTTCCTGGATCTTGTAGCGTCGTGTGATGGATGTGCCGCGAGATTTACGCGGGCTGCGACGGCGGCGCTCTGGCTTGGCTGAGGCCTTTTTCTTGTCTTTCGGCGCGTCATCGACGTCTTCGTCTGCATCAGAATCGCCATCATCGTCGGCGTCTACGACATCGAGCTCGCTACTGGTTTCATCATCGTCTTCGTCTGATGATTCGTCAGAATCGCTGTCG
>CAYGUD010000354.1:0-2985 GCA_964352865.1 uncultured Hyphomonas sp. | reverse complement strand
CTCGATCCCCAAGCCTTGTTCAGCTGCGGCGAGAAAAGCCTCGAGACTGTTTTCCGGCGGGCCATTCGCCAGCCATAAGCCGCGATGGGCATAAGCAAAATTGGAGATCGCGAAGGATTCAGCCAATCTCGAATATTCCATCGACTTCGACGGCCACACCGAGCGGCAAGATCGGACTGGCCACAGCAAATCGCGCGTGACGGCCAGCCTCTCCGAAGACATCTACCATCAAATCAGAGCAGCCATTGATCACTTGAGGGATGGCTGTGAAATCCGGGTGCGCGTTGACGAACCCGCCAAGCTTTACGACGCGCTTCAACCGCGAGAGATCTCCGAGTGCCGCTTTGCATTGCGTGATCAGATTGATGCCGCAGAGCCGGGCTGCGGCCTGACCTTCTTCGACAGACATGGTGTCGCCCAGGCGTCCGAGTACACGCCCATCTGGCCCAGCGCTGACTTGCCCGGATACGAATAGTTGCGAGCCGCTGATGACGAATGGAACATAGTTTGCCACCGGTGCCATCGGTTCCGGCAAAGTGATGCCGAGCTCAGTCAAACGGGTCTCTGGAGATACCATATCAAAATCCTTATTGTCTGATTTGAGTGCTAGCGGCTTCTGCCAACTAATCGCAAGCCTCAATCATGTTTTTTTGGCTTTCGCCGCGGCTAGCCGGACGGCACGGCCGGTGACGACGGAGGCATTTCCGAACTTCGACCGGGCAGCATGACTTGCACGTTCTGCTCTGTCGCGCTTTTCTATGCCTGGATCGATCAGATCGCGCGTGTCCCAGCGTGCATCCTGAAGATGCGACAGGCCGACACCGATCAGCCGATACGACCGCCCGGCCTGGCATTCGCGTTGAAGCAGCGGCTTGGTGACGCGAAACATCGCATTTGCCAAATTGGTCGACGCGGGTAGCGTGATCGACCGCGTTAGCGTGCGAAAATCCTTGGTTTTGAGTTTCAGCGTAACCGTCGAGCCTTCAACGCTGTGACGCTTGGCACGGGTTGCGGTTTCCTCGCAGACTTCCCAAAGCCGGTCTTCGAGAATAGCTTGATTGGAAATGTCGCTGTTGAATGTCCGCTCAGCTGAGACCGATTTGCGAAGTCCATCGGTGCGCACCGGTCGGTTGTCGATGCCATGGGACCGTTGATGCAACCACAAGCCTGTCTCACCATAACGCCGGATCAGATCTCTGGCTTCAGCGTGTTGCAAATCGCTGACCAGCCGATAGCCGTCGCGATCAAGTTTCTTGGCCAGCTGTTTTCCGACGCCGTGCAGAAAGTCGACAGGCTTGGAGGCAAGCAATGCTTCAGCTTCCGATTGCGCAATCATTGCAAACCCGCGGGGTTTATCTAATTCGCTCGCCGTTTTCGCCAGGAACTTATTCTCAGACAGTCCGATCGAAATGGTAATTCTGACCTCGGATTCTATTTCACGTGCTAGCCGGCTCAGAGATTGGGCTGGGAACGCTCTGGACACGCGTGTCGTTCCAGAGAGATCCAGAAAGCCCTCATCGACACTTAGCATCTGTACTCTTGGCGTCAGCGTCTCGAACTTCTTGCGGATCTGCCGCGACGCTTCTGAATAGGCTTCTCGGCGCGGCGGTACCACAATGGCTTCCGGGCAGGCCTTCAGAGCCTTGAACATTGGCATGGCCGAGCGCACGCCATTCAGCCTGGCGATATAGCAACAGGTCGTCACCACACCGCGCTTGCCGCCGCCGACAATCACCGGTTTGTGTTTGAGATCTGGATTATCGCGCTTTTCGATCGCGGCAAAAAAGGCATCGCAATCGATGTGTGCAATCGAGAGTGTCTCGAGATCAGGGTGCGAAATTATTCGCACGGATCCGCATGCGGGGCAGGCCTCTGTCGTTTCAGAGACATGAGTATCACAGTCTCGGCACAAGGAAGGCATGCATGTTCATGCCATGTTCCGGGCCGACACGCAAATGGAAAAGAAACGTTAACGATCTTAACGATATAAAGAATCGGGGCAAATGGATGCCCTTGTGATTCGGAACCGAGCTCATGGCAGCTAAGACCTCTCGGAAAGTCCTGATCGTCGAGGACAATGCGTTGAATATGCGCTTGTTTTCTGACCTGTTGGAAGCAATGGGCTATGAGACATTGCAATGCGTCGACGGCGCCAAAGCAGTCGGTCTGGCTTTAGAATCACGCCCGGATTTAATAATTATGGACATCCAATTGCCGGAAGTTTCCGGCCTGGACATTACGCGTTGGCTTAAAGACGATGAAAGAACGGCTGCGATTCCAGTGCTGGCTGTCACGGCATTTGCCATGCGGACAGACGAGATTCTGGTTCGCGAAGCCGGCTGCGAAGGCTATCTGTCAAAGCCGATCCAGGTTCGATCATTCCTGCAGACCGTAGATGAGTTGATTGCCAAGGAAGCGTCAGCATGACTGCAAGCGTCCTGGTTGTAGACGACATCGAAGCCAATCGCCGGCTGCTGCAAGCGAAGCTGGAAGCTAAATACTATACTGTATTCATGGCGGCTGATGGCGCACACGCGATTGAGAGTGCTCAGCGCCACCAACCCGACATTATTCTACTCGACGTGATGATGCCGGGGATGGATGGCTATGAAGTTTGTCGCCGACTGAAGGCCAATCTCGCAACCCGGCACATTCCCGTTGTCATGCTAACTGCGCTAACAGACCGCGATGATCGATTGCGCGGTCTTGAAGCAGGCGCTGATGATTTCCTGTCCAAACCTGTAAATGACTTCGGTTTGTTTGCGCGCCTCGAGGCGCTGATGCGTTACAACATGGTGGCAAACGAGCTCCGCACGCGCGACGCGGTTGGCTCTCACGATGCCTATCTATCGGATTTCGAACAGGAAACGCTGGAAAAACCGGCCTCCGTTCTGGTCATTGATCAAAACAATCTCGAAGCGCGCCGAGTTGCCAAATCACTCGAAACAGTCGGGCACACCGCGGCGACCTGGATGGATGCGCAGG
>CAYGUD010000353.1:0-2994 GCA_964352865.1 uncultured Hyphomonas sp. | reverse complement strand
TGCCGAAGGCGACCGCGTTCTGGTCACATCGGCCGCGGGCCCCGTCGGCGCAACAGCCGGACAGCTCGCAAAAGCAAGCGGCGCGGCGCAAGTGGTTGGCATCGCGGGCAGCGATCGCAAATGCCAGTGGCTGGTTGAGGAAGCAGGTTTCGACGCAGCGATTAATTACAAGACCGTGCCGGATCTCGATGCGGCGATATCAGAAGCAATGCCGAAAGGCGTCGATCTTCTGTTTGACAATGTCGGCAATGAAATGATCAACCGCGTGCTTCCAAAGATGCGCCTGAACGGTCGGATCTGTGTGTCAGGCCAAGTCGCAGATTACAATCTATCGCCTGAAGAAACGCCCGGCATCGTCAATACCAAACCCTTCATCACGCACCGCATCATGATGCAGGGGCTGGTCGTGTTTGATTTTGCTCGTGAATTCCCGATCGCCCTGAACGAAATGGCCGGGCTGATCGGATCAGGCGGATTGAAGCTGCAGGAAGAACGGTTTGAAGGCCTCGACAAAATGCCGGAAGCGTTTTGCGGTCTGTTCCGCGGCGAAAATTTTGGCCGCCGCGTTGTGCAAGTGGGAGATGAATAATGAGCCACACATTTGATATCACTGCCGCGACCTATTCGCGCTTCACGTTTGAACGCGATGGCCGGGTTCTGACCGCGGCGATCACATCAGATCACCCCGTCAACGGCGTCGACGCCGCGATGCATGAAGAGCTTGGCCGGGTGTTCACTGACCTTCAGCGCGATAGCGACAGCGACATTATCATTCTGACCGGCAAGGGCCGCGCCTTCTGTGCGGGTGGTGACTTTGACTGGTTCGACGAGCAAATCTCCGACCCTGGAAAGTTTCGCGATATTGCCTGGGAAGCCAAGCGGATTGTCACCTCATTGCTCGACATGGAAAAGCCGATGATCTGCCGCCTGAATGGCGCGGCAGCTGGGCTTGGGGCCACCATTGCGCTGCTCTGTGATATGATTGTTGCAGACGAAAAAGCCCTGATCGGCGACCCACATGTCAAAGTTGGTCTGGTCGCCGGCGATGGTGGCGCCGTGATCTGGCCGCAACTGATCGGCTTCGCGAAAGCGAAAGAGCTTCTGATGACGGGCGACTTGCTCACCGTACCAGAGGCGAAAGAGCTTGGCTTGATCAATTACGCTGTGCCAGGCGATGAGCTTGATGCCAAAGTCAGCGAGCTGATCGGCAAGCTACAAGCCAATCCAAAATGGGCGGTGCGATGGACCAAGACTGTGACGAACATCCCGCTGCGCGCGCTGGCGGCTCAGATGATGGATGCGAGCGTTGGCTGGGAAAGCGTCTCCAATTACATGGATGACCGCAAAGAGGCCATCGACGCGTTCCGCGAGAAGCGCAAGCCGAACCTGACTGGAAACTAGATCATGTCAGATCTCGTCCACGTCGACCGCCAAGGCCCTGTTCAGATCATCACGATCAACCGCCCCGGCGCGCGCAATGCGGTGAACCCGGAAACAGCAGCGCAGTTACGGGCAGCGTTTGAGGCGGGCGAAGCTGATGATGATGTGTTCGTCCACATCCTGACCGGCCCTGACGGCCATTTCTGCGCGGGGGCAGATTTGAAAGCCGTCGCAGAGCGCGCGCCATTTGAACGCGAAGCGCCGATGGGGCCAACCTGGCTGGAGCTTACCAAACCCTCGATCGCCGCGGTCGAAGGCAATGCTGTTGCGGGCGGTTTGGAGCTTGCCATCATGTGCGATCTTCGCGTCGCCAGCGCCGCCGCAGTGTTTGGCGTTTATTGCCGCCGTTGGGGCGTCCCGCTGATTGATGGCGGAACTGTGCGCCTGCCCCGTTTGATTGGTCAATCGCGGGCCATGGATATGATCCTGACCGGACGCGGCGTTGGCGCGGACGAAGCCCTGTCTTTTGGGCTCGCAAACCGTGTTGTGCAAGAAGGCGAAGCGCTGGCCGAAGCTTTGAAACTGGCGCAGCAGATCGCGGCATTTCCGCAAATCTGTATGCGCAATGACCGCAACAGCTCGATGCAGCAATGGTCCCTGCCCCTGGACGAGGCTTTGAAGTTTGAAGCCGAGATTGGCCGCGCCTCCCTGCGCGCGGGCGCCAGTTCTGGCGCAGCGCGGTTTGCCGGCGGCAAAGGCCGCAGCGGCGATTTCGGGGACATCTAGCCCGCAACAAAAAACGCGCGACCGAGAGGGCCGCGCGTCTTTGTGGGAGGAAAGCGGGTTAGCTTTTGACGCGAATGCCGCTCTGCTGAGCCAGACGAATGACTTCCGGGGCCTCGAGCGTCTTGACCACATCTGCAATCATCGCTCTCTGACACGCACGCCGAGCATTCATCCGAGCTGCGATATAGTGGCTGCCAGGTTCGATCTTGCAGGCCGTCCAAGCCTGGCTGCGGATCGTTTCATAAATCTCTTCCGCCGGTGCGTTTATATCGACTGTGATGTCGACGGTTTCAGCGACAGGCTGTTCGTCAGCAAGGGCGGGCGCAAAGCTTAGAGCAGTGAGGCCAAGGGCGATCGCGGCAAGTGTTCTGGGAGTACGCATGGTTGAGGTCCTTTTTTTGTTTGATGCAGATCTGTGCTGCGAGATCAGATCACCAAAAAATCGAACCGAAAGCTCCGCAATCGCGAAAATGAACGTCCTTTTTTGAAATTGAGATGCCTTTTTTGAAAATGATCAGGATTTGACCTGTCTGCGGTTCTCACCTATGTCAGCGTCCGTTGTGGTGATTTGGGCGGTCGGGTTGGAGCCTCGTAAAACAATTCGCTAAAAGGCCGCGCGGAGATTGACTGGGCCTTGCCCGTTCCGCCCTTCCTGACAGCGATAAGGTGAAACTGGAGAGGCATATGCCGATCAAAATTCCAGATACGTTGCCCGCACGCGACACACTGATTGAAGAAGGTGTCGCGGTTCTGTCGGATTCAGATGCGATCCGCCAGGATATCCGGCCTTTGCAAATCGGGCTGCTCAACCTGATGCCGAACAAGATC
>CAYGUD010000352.1:0-3016 GCA_964352865.1 uncultured Hyphomonas sp. | reverse complement strand
GGTCATTGGCGCGCCTTGGGCAGACAAGCTGATCGTCACAGCGCGCACCGGCGGTGATCGCCGCGATACGAGCGGCATTTCAGTCTTCATCGTCGACAAGGGCGCAGACGGTGTCACCACACGCGACTACCCAACAGTCGACGGACGCCGGGCTTCGGAAGTCTATTTCGAGAACGTATCTGTTGGTGCAGATGCATTGGTTGGCAGCGAAGGCGAAGGCCTGCCGCTGATCGAGCAAGTGGTTGATGAAGCGATTGCTGCAACCTGCGCCGAAGCTGTCGGCGCGATGGGAGTTGCTCATCAGATGACCGTTGAATACTCGCGTCAGCGTAAGCAGTTCGGAACGCCAATCGGCAAGTTCCAGGTCCTGCAGCACCGTATGGTCGACATGTTTATGGAGCACGAGCAATCCATCTCCATGACCTATATGGCGACTTTGAAACTCGGCGAGGACACAGTTGATCGCAAGAAGGCGGCGTCGGCTGCGAAAGTGCGGATCGGCCAATCAGGTCGCTTCGTTGGCCAGGAATCTATTCAGATCCATGGCGGCATGGGCATGACAGAAGAGCTGGCCGTCGGTCACTATTTCAAACGCCAGACCATGATCGATAGTGAGATTGGCAATGTCGATCATCACATGCGCCGCTACACAGCGCTGAGCGCCACTGATTTGAAGGCGGCGGCTGAATAGACCTCCATATCCGATTTGACAAAAAGCCCTGTCGCGCGATGCTGTGCGGCAGGGCTTTTTCATGGAGGAAAAAATGCGCCGTCTAGGGTTTTTCTTTGTTGCCAGTTTCGCTGCGATGGGATGCGCTCACGGGCAAGACGCCGAAACGCCGCCGCCATGTTCGGACGAGGCGTTTCAACAGTTTGATTTCTGGCTCGGTGATTGGGACGTGTCGACGCCGGATGGAACGTTTGCTGGAAATAATAGCATCACGCGCGAAGAGAGCGGTTGCCTGCTCGTCGAGCGCTGGACCTCGGTAAATGGCGGCACTGGCCAGAGTTATAATTACTATAACCCGGCAACTGAGAAATGGCGTCAGGTCTGGGTCAGCACAGGCGCGATGATCGATTATGAAGGCGGCCTGACCGAAAGCGGTTCGATGAAACTGGCAGGCGTGATCACTTATGTTGCCTCCGCGCAGACCGCAGATTTCACAGGCGAGTGGTCGCTGAACCAGGACGGCACCGTGACTCAGCATTTCGAGCAATATGACCCTGAAAAGGATGAATGGGTCACTTGGTTTACGGGGCTCTACACAAAAAGCTCGGAGACTCCGATAGCCGGTGAATAGGTATCTTATACTGGGGACGCTAATTGCCCCGAGGCAAGAGGTGACAGCGGCATTTGTGTCTGTAAAAGCAAGGCACAAGATTTGGAGAAACAAGCATGTCTGTCATTGAACTCGAAAAACACGGCTCAATTGCCATCCTGACGCTTAATCGTCCGGACATGATGAATGCTCTCGGACAAGAAGGCGATGGCGCGGACGTCGCCGCCGCCTGCGCAGAGATCGAAGCTGATCCGGCCATGCGCTGCGCAATATTGACGGGGGCAGGGCGAGCGTTCTCAGCCGGCGGTGACGTCAAAGCGATGCGCGACCGAAAAGGCGCATTTGCGGGATCTCCCTATAGCGTGCGCGAAGGCTATCGCCGCAACATCCACCGGATTGTGAAGTCGCTTTACAATCTTGAAGTGCCACTGATCGCGGCTGTAAACGGCGCCGCGATTGGTTTGGGGTGTGATGTTGCCTGTATGGCAGATGTCCGGATTGCGTCCGATCGCGCCAAGTTTGGCGTCACATTCTTGAAACTGGGTCTGATCCCGGGCGATGGCGGGGCCTGGTTGTTGCCGCGAATTATTGGCGCCAGCCGCGCCGCAGAACTACTCTTTACGGGTGATGTGATTGATGCCGAAACCGCTGCCGAGTGGGGACTGATTTCCCGCGCTGTACCGGGTGATACTTTGATGGATGAGGCCATGGCATTGGCCACCCGCATGGCGCAGCAGCCGCCGCAAAGCCTGCGGGTTGCCAAAACACTGCTAAGACACGGTACGACAGCGAGTTATGACACGATCATGGAAATGTCTGCGGCAGCGCAATCGATGATGCACCATACTGACGACCATATTGAAGGCGTAAATGCGATCCTCGAGAAACGTACACCGACCTTTGAAGGAAAATAGGCTCAAGAGAGGCCCACCACGGCGTCGCCGGATCGATCGAAATTGGAGTTACCGCGTTCAAGAGTTAAGGGCGGCAAAACTTGGTAAGCCCCATGTGCGACCAAGTCGCACGCTGAATTGAATGTCGGCTTGGCTTACCCACTTACCGGATCAGGAGAGCGCGATGTACAAGACGCCAATCAGATCTGGACTACAATTAAAGTGTGGTCGTTGCGGGCAGGGCAAACTGTATCGCAAATATCTCAAATTCTCGGAGAGCTGCGATCGTTGCGGACTCGACTATTCGATTGCCGATACGGCGGATGGTCCAGCCTTTTTTGTTGGATCTCTGATGATGATCCTGTTTGCGCCATTTTACTTCATTCTTCCCGTGATTGAGACTTCGCTGCCCGTGAAAATCCTATTGTGGATTGGTTTGCTTGGATTGATGGCGGGATTTTGCCTCGCGCTATTGCCGCGTTTCAAAGGGGTACTGTTTAATCTGCAGGTTCGTCATCGCGCAGAAGAAGCTAAGTTTGAAAGCACGGGAACCCACGGGGCGCCGCCCAAAAACTGGCGCGGATGACGTGGACCCTGGCGGATGGTTCAGAAGAGCCAATTGTTTCGAGGCCGCTCTGATTTCAAGTGATCAAGTAGGCTGCTCAGCGAACGACTGCTCATTTCGCGGCCAATTTGAAAACGACGGGGATAGCCGTTGAGCGGCTAAATCGACCAGTGAGCCCAGATAAATAACACGGAACACAATTCACTGAGCTGTTATTGCAGGCCCTTTAAGCGTGTAGATCGATGCCTGGTCGGTGACGACCACATCAAGATTCGCGG
>CAYGUD010000351.1:0-3023 GCA_964352865.1 uncultured Hyphomonas sp. | reverse complement strand
TGCAATCACCGCGAAATTCCTGATCCGCTATCGCGGCAAGCATATCTTCAATCCGGCATGCATCGGCATCGTCACTGTCAGTCTGCTTGCGGGCAATGCTGCCTGGGTCTCCCCCGGCCAATGGGGACAGGCGCCGATCTTTGCTGCCTTTGCGATTGGCTTTGCGGCGCTGGTCCTGTCGAGCGCGAAGCGGCTCGATATCGCCTTGGGCTTTCTGGCGGGCTTTGCGGCCATGTTGTTCGGCCGGGCGATGTATCTTGGCGACCCGATGGCGATTCCGATACATCAATTGCAATCGGGCGCGCTCCTGGTGTTTGCGTTCTTCATGATTACCGATCCGCGCTCGACGCCGGATTCGCGTATTGCCAGACTTATCTTTGCGTTTGCGGTTGCCGCATTCGCCGCCTGGCTTGGCTGGGAATATCACATTCGCGGCGCTATGCTGTATGCCCTGGCAGGGCTGGCGCTTCTGACCCCAATTTTAGACCATTTGCTGCCAGCGAAGCGGTTTGAATGGACCTCCACAAAGGGAAAAACCAATGAACCTGAAACACCTCGCGGGGGCGTGCGCCCTCGGCCTCACATCGTTCGCGCTTAGCGCGCCGATGGCGTCGGCCTTTTGCGGCTTCTATGTCGCCAAGGCCGATACGGATCTGTTCAATGATGCCTCGAAAGTGGTTCTTGTGCGCGATGATGACCGCACGGTGATCACGATGGCGTCGGATTATCGCGGTGATGCCAGCGAGTTTGCGATGGTCGTGCCCGTCGTCGACATTCCAGAGCGCGAACAGATCAATGTCGCTAATCCGGCTTTGGTCGATCATCTGGATGAATATACCGCGCCGCGCCTGGTCGAGTATTATGACGAAAATCCGTGCGACAGGATGCGGTATAGAAGAGAGTCGCTGGCGATGAGTGCGCCTGCGCCCATGGCCATGGAAATGGCTATGGAAGAAGCTGAAGATCTTGGCGTCACCATAGAAGCTGAATATGAAGTCGGCGAATATGACATTCTCATCCTCTCTGCAGAAGAGAGCGACGGTCTGATCACCTGGCTCAATCAGGAAGGCTATCGGATTCCAGACGGCGCTGAAGACGTCGTTGGTGCTTACCTCAATCGCGGAATGAAATTCTTCGTCGCGAAAGTGAACCTGGAACGCCATAATGGCTCTGCCATGCTGCGCCCGATTCAAGTTGCTTATGAAGATGAGGACTTCATGCTGCCGATCCGGCTCGGCACCGTGAACGCTGAAGGCAAGCAAGAGCTGTTCGTCTTCGCCATCACCCGTGAAGGCCGGGTCGAGGCGACCAATTACAAGACCGTCAAACTGCCTTCCGATATGGATGTGCCAATCTTCGTCAAGGACGAGTTTGGCGAGTTCTACAAAGCCATGTTCGCTCACCAGACGGAGAAAGAGAACGGCAAAGCCGTGTTTATGGAATATGCCTGGGACATGTCCTGGTGTGATCCATGTGCGGCCAACCCGCTGTCCCGTTCAGAGCTTAGAGAGCTTGGCGTGATGTGGCTCGATGAAGGCGGCCAAAGCGACATTCAGCCCATGCCGCGTCCCGGTATTCGCCCCGGACCGCAGCCTGTCGACGCTTTTGTGACCCGCTTGCACGTGCGCTATGACGGCAAGAGCTTTCCGGAGGACCTGAATTTTCAGGTGACCGGTGACCGCGAGAATTATCAAGGCCGTTATGTCCTGCGCCATCCATGGCGCGGCGATTATGGCCAGTGTGAAGAAGCCGGTGTTTATGCGGAAAATCTCGTCTCACGCTGGGACGAAGAGGCGACAAGCCTGGCCAAGCTCACCGGTTGGGAACTCGATGAGATCAAGCAGAAAATGGCTGATGGCGGCTATTCCGCCAGTTCTGTCGGTGTGTCCGAGCCGAAGCCGAAACGCAAATGGTGGCAGCGGCTGTGGGGCAATGGCTGAGCCAATCCGCACCTGACGTGCTGTTAATGGCAAACAGGCCAGCATTGAACGCCGCGGCGCTTAATGCTGGCAGGTGCCGCAAAAGAAACTCGATCGTCCTGACTGGACGATTCGCTTGATCTTATTTCCGCATTGATCACAGGCATCGCCTTCACGGTCATAGACCGAGAAATGTTTCTGGAAATAGCCGAGTTCGCCGCTGGCACTGGCAAAATCCGAAATCGATGAGCCGCCAGCGCGAATGGCTTCTGCAATCACCTCATTGATCGCCGGCGCGAGGCGCGCATTGCGTTTGCCAATAACGCTTTTGGCCTTTCGGCGCGGACTGATACCGGATCGGAACAAGGCTTCGCAGACATAGATATTTCCGAGCCCGGCAATGATTGACTGATCCAGCAGGGCGGCCTTGATCGGCGCCGCTTTGCCGCGAAAGCTGTCATCGAGATAGGCCGCGTTGAAATGGTTGGAGAGCGGTTCAGGCCCGAGATGCTCAACGCGTGGATAGGCATCCAAGTCAGCCATCGGCCATAGCTCCATAAAGCCAAACCGCCGCGGATCATTATACGTCACCGTGGTACCGCCTTGCATGTGAAAAACGACATGGTCATGCGCCGGGTTGGTGCCTGGGTCATGATGGAACGCGGCGGTAGCTGCCTCATTGACGGTAAAGCGCCCGGACATGCCAAGATGCATGATCAGCGCTTCGCCCGTCGACAGCTCTGTCACCAGAAACTTGGCCCGCCGTCCCATATGCTTGATCGTGGCCCCTTCGACGCGTCCGCGAAAATCGTCCGGGAACGGGAACCGCAAATCAGGGCGATTGACCTCAAGACGCGTGATCAGCTTGCCCTGCATGGCAGGGGTGAGGCCGCGTCTGACTGTTTCGACTTCGGGAAGTTCAGGCATGACGTCTCGTAGGCCGGATCAAATTGGGGGGCAAGCAGGCGTGCTGACAGAACCTGTCAGCGAGAATGCAAAAAAATGCGTCATCTTACCCCTTGAAAACATTGCGTTTTCAAAAATAATTGCCGAAAAACGATATGTGCTTATTGAAAAACGATAAGGGGCTTCCCAATTTGAATG
>CAYGUD010000350.1:0-3041 GCA_964352865.1 uncultured Hyphomonas sp. | reverse complement strand
TCAGGAGTGATATGATGACAGATCTGACGATTACCCCTGATCGCGTGCTCGAACTGATCGAGATTTAGGGCGCTGAAACTGGCGCCTGGCCCGTGGATGAACGTGACGCGGCTCTCGCGCTCATTTCTGCGTCACCGGATCAATTCGCGGCGGCGCTTGAAGAGGCGCGGGCGCTGGATCAGTTGCTGCTCACGGAGACCCTGCCAGAGCCAGGCCCTGCGCTTGGCGACGCCATTCTTGCCAGCGCCCCGAAGCCGGCACCGGTGCGCAAGAATGCGATTAGCGGCGTATTTGCCCTGATCTTCCCGCAAGGTGTACGGTGGCCAGCAGGCGCGGCGCTTGCAAGTCTGCTTATGGGCCTGGTCGGCGGATATTCTTATGCCTCGACGGGGGTTGGCTATGATCAGGCAGATGCCGCATATTATGCGACCTTCGGGGTTGATAGCGGCGAAGATTGGTTGGTTTCGGAGTAAGTGATGAGCGATAGTGCAAAACCTCGATTGCCAATCTGGCTGATTGCCTCGCTGATGGCGAATGCTTTGCTGATCGGGCTGCTGATTGGCGGTGGGCTTGGTCAGAAGCGGGCAGGTCCGCCGCTGGGTGGCCCGGGCGGTGAGCAGGCCTTGATCCGCGGGATTGACCAATCCGTTCCGCAAGAACAGCGCCGCGCGATTCGCCAGGCGTTTCGTCGCGCCTTCGCTGATACCCGCCAGGAACGCGTGAGATTACGCGATGCGCAAAGTGAACTGGGCCGCCGTCTCTCGGCGGAGCCTTATGATGCGGAAGCTGTGCGCGAAGCGTTCGCGGAAATGCGCAATGCCGATGCGGTGATGAAAGCCCGTCTACATGATCTGCTTGCCACTCAGTTTGGCAATCTCACCGCGGAGCAACGCCGGGCCGTGATTGAAGATTTTAGTCGACGACAGCGCGCTCGGCCTGGGCGTCGCGGTGACGGCCCGCCTGGGCCACGTCCGCGCAGAGACCGTGACTAGTCTTTTGATTTGTGCGCCAGTGCGCTGGCATTGGCTTCCCAGTTCTGGCCATCAAACTTGTTGATGGTGACGTCGAGATCCATCCAGTCATCGAGGCAACGCCACGTTACCGCAATGCCGTCCTGATTGGACCGCGGCACGTAAAAACTCTTAATCCCGCAGGTCTTGCAGAAGCGATGCTTGGCGCCGCCCGTATTGAACGTGTACTCGCTGAGCGTGTCTGCGCCCTGCACCAGGCGGAACCGCGACGCCGGAACAATGACATGAATATTCCCGCTCATCGCACAGATTGAGCAATTGCAGTCTTCAACTTCAAAAGCGTCGGGAAGCTCGACTTCAAAGCGCACCGCTTTGCAATGACAGCCTCCAGAATGCGTCTTCATGATTTGCGCGCCTTTATTGTTTAGCCGACCCAGACAGGCGGACGGCGATGGGCCCAGGGCGCGGCGCGTTCCAATTGTCCGGCAAGCTGATACAATTCCCACTCATTGCCGCACCGAGCCCCGAACATCATGCCGATGGGCAGACCTTCAGCCGTCCAGTGCAGCGGCACGGACATGGCCGGGGTTCCGGCCTGGTTCGAGATCGCGCACCATGGCGCGAATGTTGTGACTGCTTGCGTGTAGGCATCCATGTCGGCAGGGTTGAGCGACAGGACACCAGTCTTGTCAGGCGCCCGCGACATCGTCGGTGAGAGCACCATGTCATACCCGCCATCGACCATGAATTGCTCATATTGAACACCTGCCGTGATCGAGGCCTGGGTGGCTTTCATCAGCTCTTTCATCGGGATGGTATTGCCGAACTCGACCATGCGGGCCGTGACCGGTTCCATGTCGTCCGGGCCAAGCTCACGGCCGAGTGCTTCGCCGCGCGCTTCCATGACCATTGCGATCGCCGCTGAGACCGTAATCATCAGGCTTTTGCCAAGCGCTTCGCCGTCAAAGACCGGGCCAGCTTCATCGACATGGTGGCCGAGATCTTCGAGCAGTGTTCGCGTTGCGTCCAAACCTTCCTGAGCATCAGCGTCCGGGCGGGTGCCGTTCGGAGCTGTTGTCCAGAGCGCGATTTTGAGCCGCTTGGGATCGCGGTCCAACGCGCTCAGGAATGTGCTGTCAGGCTCTGGCGCGACATAGCGTGAGCCAATTTCCCTGCCATGTGTGGCGTCAAGCAGAGCGGCATTGTCCCGGACACTGCGAGATACTGCATGTACAGTCGATTGACCATTCCAGCCCTCCGTCGTCGCCGGTCCCATTGGTGTGCGGCCGCGCGTTGGTTTCATCCCGAACAGACCGGTACAGCCCGCCGGAATACGGATCGAGCCGCCGCCATCGCTGGCATGGGCCATCGGGATGACGCCTGCCGCCACTGTGGCACTGGCGCCGCCTGACGAGCCACCTGATGTACGACTGGTATCCCAGGGATTGACGGTTGCGCCATAGAGCAGGCTCTCAGTCGTCGTGGTCAGGCCGAATTCAGGGCTGGTCGTCTGTCCGAACAGGGTGAAGCCTGCAGCTTTGTAGCGCTCGCACAAGACACTGTTTTGCGTTGCGACATTGCCTTTGAAAGCGAGCGAGCCATTGGTGATGGGCTGGCCTTCAATCTCAAACCCGAGATCCTTGACCGCCATCGGTACGCCATAAAAAGGGCCGTCCGGCACGCCTTCGGCAATTTGCGCTTTGGCGACATCTGGAAACATCGCGGAGAAGCAGTTCAGCTTTTCCTCCGCAGCTTCGGCGCGGGAGACAGCTTCGCTCAGCAATTCACTGGCGCTGACATCGCCCTTGCGCACCAAGTCAGCCAGACCTGTTGCATCATAATCTGCGTAATTGTCCATCATTGCCTCCGCGTGCTTTTCCTGACGATGGACCGGAACCCTCGCCTTGAAAAGCCTCACGCGATGTCAGGGCTTTTCGAAGACCAGTTTTGTCCACTCAATATGCTGCGCCCGGTTTTCAGCTTGAATGGACTCGGCGCGCTGATTGTACAGATTGGTCAAGCCGTTCTGGGCGGCGAGTGTGATCGTCTCTTCTCCGGAGACATCAAACA
>CAYGUD010000349.1:0-3049 GCA_964352865.1 uncultured Hyphomonas sp. | reverse complement strand
GATTCCGCAACGTCTGGCAATCTCGGCGGTTGTCTCAATCGCCTCTGGCAAATCCGCGAATAGCTCACGCATTTCCGCGTCGGTTTTGAAATATTGCTGCGGCTCAACTTGCGGTCGGTCTTCCTGACCGAGATAGGCGCCATTGGCGATACACATCATCGCGTCATGCGCTTCAGCATCATCCGGCTGCAGGAAACGAACATCATGTGTCGCAACGATGGGCAGATCCAGCTCGTAGGCCAAAGCCAGCAGGCCCGGCTCACATTCAGCCTCTTCTGCGGACCCATGGCGCGTGATCTCGACATAGCAGCGCCCCGGAAATTGTCCGGCGAGTTTCTGCAAAGCGGCTTTGGCATCGTCGGTTTTACCTTTCAGCAAAAGTCGCGCGACCTGGCCTTCAGCACCGCCGGTGAGGACGATCAAACCTTCTGTCTTCTCTTCCAGGTAGCGCTGGTGAATCCGCGGCACACCGTCTTCAGCATCGAGATAGGCATAAGACGAAAGCGCCATCAAACGCTGATAGCCTTCGGCGTTCTGGGCATAGAGCGAGAGACGTGTGACGGTCTCCTGATGAGCGCCATCCGTCACATCGAAACAGACCGCCATGATCGGCTGGACACCCACGCCCGACAAGGCCTCTGACAGTTCCAGCGCGCCATAAAGATTATTACGATCCGTCACCGCAATAGCTGGCATGCCTTGATCCACACACCAGGTCGTCAGGCCCTTTGTCGTGATCATACTTTCCAACAGCGAGAAGGAGGTCCGCACTGCGAGATGAATGAATGGCGTTTGTCCCAAGGCGCGCTCCCGACCCAGAAATGGCTTCACCGGCAGAGTGCGCTGATTCTGAGTCTGAACTAGAGAACTCAGTCACATCGCCATATCGGCTTGCTTCGGACTTTAGCAGACAATCCGCCGGAACAAAAGATGAACTTCTGTTCGCTCAGGCGAAATCTGTGAGTTTCCCATCTGCCAGCGTCAGAACGCGGTTCATGTGTTGCGTCAGAGACATGTTGTGGGTCGCGACCAAAACGGCGGCGCCCTCATTCCGGGCCATACGGATCAGGCTTTCAAATACCCGCTCCGTCGTCGCTGGGTCAAGATTGCCGGTCGGCTCATCGGCGATCACCAGGCGCGGGTCATTGACGAGAGCGCGAGCAATGGCAACGCGCTGCTGCTCGCCGCCTGACATCTGGCCAGGCTGATGCGTCAGTCGCTCCGACAGGCCCATATCCGCCAGGATCAAGTCGGCTTTCTCTCGCGCCTTGTTGCGCGGCATACCGCCAACCATAAGCGGCATGGCAACATTATCGCGGGCGTTGAACTCTGGTAGCAAATGGTGAAATTGATAGACAAAACCGAGCTTCTCACGGCGCAGACGGGTGCGGCCGGCATCATTCAGCGCCAGGCAATCTTCGCCTTCCAGGAACACCTGCCCGCCCTCGGGCTTTTCCAGCAGCCCGGCGGTGTGAAGCAGAGTCGACTTTCCTGAGCCAGAAGGCCCAACCAATCCGACCAGCTCGCCGGGGTTCAACACCAGGTCAGCGCCAGACAAGACGCTCAGCACACCCGCAGCAGATTTGTACTCACGCACAATATTTCGAAGTTCGAGGACAGCGTTCATTATTCGAACCTCAACGCTTCGACAGGATCAAGACGGGCCGCAGCCCAGGCCGGCCAGATCGTCACCAGCATAGACATTGCCATCGCCCAGAAGGTCACAAACGAAACTTCGAACCAGTTCAGTTCTGCCGGAAGACCGTCCAGACCATAGACAGTTGGCGGGAACAGCTCACGTTGAATGATAAAGCTGATGGCGCTCTCGACGGCGTCGATATTCATCACAATGATCACCCCTAGCACCGCGCCAATGAACGCCCCCGTAAGGCCGAGCAATGCGCCAATCATCAGGAAAACCCGCATGACAGAGCCACGCGAGGTGCCGACCGTTCGCAAGATCGCAATGTCCCTGGTCTTGTTCTTCACCAACATCACTACGCCGGTAATAATATTCAGAGAGGTGATCATGATCAGGATCAGCATGATGATCATCATCATCGATCGTTCTGTGTTCAGCGCTCCGAAATAGGCTTCGCGTTGCACTTTCCAGCTTTGTGTCGGGAACTTGTATTCAATCGCGGCTTGTACGGCCTGTTCAGCTGGATCAGTGTCCATCGGCTCGGGCACGCGCAAGTCGATTTTGTCGTACAACCCTTTGCGGCCAAAGAAGAGCTGCGCCTGTTCTATTGGCATAAAGATATAAAGCTGATCGAGTTCCACACTGCCGGTCTGAAAGAATTGACCGACGGTATAGACCTTGCGCCGGGCACCCGTGTTCCCAAACGGTCCATTAATGCCGTTCGGCGTAATCAGCGTTAGCTTGTCGCCCGGATAGAGTCCGAGTTCAGCCGCCAGAAACCGGCCGACCATAATCACGTCGCCGCCATTCTTACCTTCGCCAAAACCAAATTCCTGAGCCGCCTTCGCCCCGCCTTGCAGGAATGGAAGATTGTCCAGGTCCTGGGTGCGCACACCGCGGACAATTGCGCCGCTTTGGCGGCGATCGGTGGTCGCCAGAACTTGCTGCTCGACAATCGGCATGGCTTGTTCAACTTCCGGCAGCGCTTCTATCCGGATGTCCAGATCATCAACGGTCTCTGCTGGCTCGTCTTGCGTGTACACGAAGACATGGCCCTGCCCGCCGAGCATCGCATCCAGCAAAGTCGCGCGGAACCCGCTCATCACGGACATGATCACAATCAATGCCATAACCGCCAGCAGGATGCCGATAAAGGACACAATCGAAACGACGGAGACACCGCCATTAGCGCGAGTCGCGCGAAGATATCGCCAGGCAAGCGTGCGTTCGACTTGCCCAAACGGCGCGGGTCCAGCCATGCTCGCGCTAGCCTCCAACCACTTTGTTAATCGCAGATTCCAGCGAAAGGTCCTGCTTCTCACCCGTCGCCCGGCGCTTCAATTCGACGGTGCCATTTTTCACACCGCGCGGACCGACTGTGATTTGCCAAGGCAGACCAATCAGTTC
>CAYGUD010000348.1:0-3056 GCA_964352865.1 uncultured Hyphomonas sp. | reverse complement strand
GTCCTAGCTTGACTTGTCCAGTCCCGACGTCGAGCCCGTCCAGTGCCATGAACACAGAAACAACCAACCCGTTATTATCCACTCGTTTAGTGACTTGCGGCGGGATGCAGTCGAGATCTGTTCGCCCTTGCCGATAACGTTCAAATCGATACGCGGCCCAATCGCCGTTCGGCGAAAAATTGAACTCAGTATACGGTGCGGCGCTGTCGTCTTTCAGAAACAGTTCAAAACATGTGTGTTTCCATAGCTCGTCGCGGCGGATGCTGCCGTTGCCTTCCGGGATCGCAAGCTCATCCGGTTGACCGCGCAAATCATAGACAAGTGCCACGCCGCCTGCTTCCCGGCGGATCGATACGGTAACGCTTGCCACGCCTTCAACGGGATGATCTGGATGACACCTGAGATTGATTGGTTGAGTGGACATGGGGCCTCGATGCGGATCGCAAACGACTCGCTAACCTGATTCAACCTGATGTATGGACTCTGCGCTGTGTCAGTCCAAGCTTGCTATTGCGGCGTGTTGTCTTCTGGTTTTAGGGGCAACGCGCGCGGAATAGGCGGCTTCCGGCTTCCGGCTTTAGCGGCAGCGGCTTCGGCTTCCCGGCGCAGTTTCTCTTCGTCATCGATCAGACGACGATCGACATAAGCCGAACAAATGTCGATCAGCTCGTCATGCTTGTCCTGGAAGAAGTGGTTCGCGCCGTCGATGCTTTCGCGCTCGATGCTCTCACCTTTCTGGATCCGCACTTTCGTCAACGCACGTTCAACATCGGACGGTTTCGAGATGGCGTCATTTTCGCCTGAAATGATAAGTCCGGATGCCGGGCAGGGGGCGAGGAAGCTGAGATCGTAATGATTGGCAGGCGGTGCAATGGCCAGGAATCCATCAATTTCTGGGCGGCGCATCAGCAGCTGAAGCGTGATCCAGGCGCCGAAGGAATAGCCGGCACACCAGACATAACGCGGACTCTCAGTCAGGTTTTCAACATAATCGAGGACGAAAGCGGCATCTTCCAGTTCGCCAATACCCTGATCATACACACCTTGTGACCGACCAACGCCGCGCGTGTTAAAGCGTAAGACGCCGAAACCTTTTTCTTCAAACATCTGGTAAAGACGAATCGTGATCGGATCCTGCATGCTGCCACCTGCTCGCGGATGCGGGTGCAGGATGAGGGCGATAGACGCGCCTTCATATGGTGGCGGGGTGTAACGGGCTTCGATCCGGCCCTGTGGGCCTTGAATGAGCATTTCAGCCATGCGGTAGGTCTCGCTTTCTGGCGGTAAATCTAAGTCGAGCCGGGGCTATAGCGAATCTCTGCATCGAAATGCAAATTTTTCTGCAGAGCGCTGATACCGGTGATATAGGAACGCGATGATTTATGCCGATTACAATGCCACCGCGCCGCTGCGACCAGAAGCACGAGACGCCATGCTTGCGGCGCTGGACATCGGCGCAAATCCGTCCAGTGTTCACGGCCCAGGGCGGGCGGCACGAAAGCTGTTGGAAACGGCTCGTCACCAGGTGAGTGTCGCCATCGGCGCGCGCGCGCAGGATGTGATCTTTACCAGCGGTGGAACAGAAGCCAGCGCCTTGGCGCTAATTGGCATCGCTGCGAAACTGGAGCGTAAATGTACGCTGCTAGTGTCCGCAATAGAGCATGAAGCCGTCATGAAGAATGCAGGCTATGCCGGTGTTTCGTTAGAAACGGCTTATGTGACCGCTAACGGCGTGATTGATCTCACCTGGCTAAAGGATCGGCTGTCGCGCTGGGACGCGGGGCAGGATGGAACACCTGTTCTGGCTCTGATGATGGCGAATAACGAGACAGGCGTGATTCAGCCCGTGGCTGAAGCAGCCGTTCTGGTGAGAGAGGCCGGAGGTTTGACGCATTGCGATGCTGTGCAGGCCCTGGGCAAAGTGATGGTCAATGTCAATTTGCTTGGCGTCGACTATCTGGCGCTCTCAGCCCACAAAGTTGGTGGACCGCAAGGCGTAGGGGCGCTCTGGGTGCGTTCAGGGGCGCCGCTTAAGCCGGTTCTGTTTGGAGGCGGCCAAGAGCGATCTCTGCGCTCTGGAACTGAAAATTTGAGCGGCATTGCCGGGTTCGGTGCGGCCGCAGAAGCAGGTGTGCGCGATATTTCTATCCTGCAGGCACTCGCGCCTTTGCGCGACGATATGGAAACACATCTAGTCGAGGAGCTGGGGGTCAAAGTGTTCGGCGGTGGCGTCCAGCGTTTGCCGCAAACATCGAATTTCGCGATTCCCGGTTTTCGCGCTGAAACCCAAGTCATGGCGATGGACCTCGCAGGGGTGGCGGTGTCGTCTGGCTCGGCTTGTTCGAGCGGCAAGGTCAAGCGCTCGTTGGTTCTCTCTGCGATGGGCGTTGAGGATGAATTGTCGGAAAGCGCGATACGAGTCAGTTTTGGCTGGAATTCCAGACCTGAAGATTTTGATACGGTGGCAGAGGCCTGGCTGAGCGCCGCAAAACGGGCGCTCAACATACCCGCTTAAGGTTACGCGCCGACCGCATCTTTGTAATGCCGCTGTTAAAGCGCCGCTCCTAAAAAGAGTTGAGCAATCCACACGAACCGCGCTTATAGAGAGCAAAGAGGTTGGAGGAAGAAATGAAGACGCGTGCCGCTGTGGCTTTTGAAGCTGAAAAACCGCTCGAAATCGTCGAGCTAGATCTGGAAGGCCCCAAAACCGGCGAAGTCCTGGTCGAAATCATGGCGACCGGGATTTGCCACACAGATGCCTACACATTGGATGGCCTGGATTCAGAAGGCCTGTTTCCGAGCATCCTCGGTCATGAGGGTGCGGGCATCGTTCGCGAAGTCGGTGCTGGAGTGACCAGCGTCAAACCAGGCGATCATGTCATCCCGCTTTACACGCCCGAATGCCGCCAGTGCAAAAGCTGTCTCTCAGGCAAGACCAACCTTTGTACGGCGATCCGCGCGACGCAAGGCAAAGGTCTGATGCCGGATGGAACGTCGCGTTTCTCTTACAAGGGCCAGACCATCTACCATTATATGGGCTGTTCAACTTTCTCGAA
>CAYGUD010000347.1:0-3061 GCA_964352865.1 uncultured Hyphomonas sp. | reverse complement strand
TTGTCTCGCTGCATGTGATTTTCTTAGTTGCGGCCGTATTCGAGTTTGAAATCCACGAGTTTGATGCGAAGCGGTGCAAACATGCCAGACATGAAATCATTCACCCGCAGCGACAGCGCGATCAGCTCGTCCATTTCATGCGGCTGGGCCCAATTCAACGCCGCGATGTGCTCTTCTGAGACCAGGGGATCGCCCAGCTCATCATTCTTGAGGCAAAATTCGACAATCGCGCGCGGCAATTGCGTGCCCTCTTCGATGCCCAGACGCTTTGACATTGTGCCCGCCGCAACGTTGCGAACAATCACTTCGAGGGGAATGATCTCGACTTTCTTGATCAATTGCTCGCGCATGTTGAGGCGTTTGATGAAATGAGTGGGAATGCCAACCCCGCCGAGACGGGTCATCATATATTCGGAAATCCGGTTGTTCAGGACGCCTTTGCCGTCCAGGACAGCTTTCTTTTCAGCGTTGAACGCCGTCGCATCGTCCTTGAAATACTGGATCAATGTGTTTGGTTCAGGCCCTTCATACAGGATCTTGGCCTTGCCTTCATAAATCATGCGCTTGCGTGACATTGCGCCATCCCTCTAGCGAAGTGCGGTACAGGGCGCGTCAGGGCGACCTGCTGGATAAGGCGCTCCCCTTACGCCAATCGCGGCGAATAGGCAAAAGGCTTCTTGCACCCACCCCCCTTGCGCCCCTATATCAGCGGCGAAAAGAATAATTCCTCTCATAAGGTTGGACACATATGTCTTCATTTGATGATCGTGAGCGCGCAGAAGAAGCGAAATTCGCCATGGACGAAGCGACTGAATTCAAAGTCATGGCGCGGCGTAATAAATTGCTGGGTCTGTGGGCGGCAGACCTGATGGATCTGCATGACGAAGAGGCCGAGGCCTATGCCAAGACCGTGGTCATCGCAGACCTGGAAGAAGCCGGGGATGATGATGTCTTCCGGAAAGTCCGCGCCGATCTGGACAAAGCCAATGTCGACCGCACCGATGCGCGCATTCGCGACCATATGGCAGAGCTCATCCCGGTCGCCCGCGAGCAAGTCATGAAAGAAGCGGAATAGATCATGTCAGACGAAACCCACACCTCCATCGATAATGCTGTCAAAGGCAATGATGTGCTGCTCTTCATGAAGGGCACTCCGACATTCCCGCAATGCGGCTTCAGCTCCGTTGTCGTCCAGGTGCTGGATTATCTCGGCGTCGAATATCAGGCCGTCAACGTGCTGGAAGACCAGAATGTCCGCGAAGGCATCAAAGCCTATTCCGACTGGCCGACCATCCCGCAGCTCTATGTCAAAGGCGAGTTTGTCGGCGGCTGCGACATCATCAAAGAGATGTTCGAAGCCGGTGAGTTGAAAGACTACATGGCCGAAAAAGGCATCGAAATGGAAGCCGCCTGATGCGCAAGCATCTCGAACCCGGTTCAGACCACCCAATTTCGATTACCCCCAAATCCACGCCCGTCAGTGTCACACTGGCGGGCGAAATTGTCCTGGCCTCTGAGACGCATCTGGAGCTCCGCGAAGCGTCTTATCCCGCCGCCATCTACTTGCCGCGCCGCGAAGTTGATATGCGCTGCCTGACCCCTTCGGAGCACACGACCTGGTGCCCGTATAAAGGCGAAGCGACCTATTTCCACATCCGCCGCAGCGATGGCGCGCTGGTCGAGAATGCCGTCTGGACCTATGAGACCCCTTTCCCCGCCGTCGCCGCGATCAAAGCCGCCCTGGCGGTCTATCCCAGCCGCGTGGATGCGATCGATATTGGCTAAAAACGGACTCTACGGATCAAGCCTATTGCAGATTTCGACCAGATTGCCTTCCGGATCGTTGAAATACACGGACAGTATCCTTCCCATCGCGCCGATCCGCTCGTCCGGGCCAGCAATAATCTCCACCTCATGGTGCGAAAGGTCGCGTACGACGTCGTCAATAGCGCGATCCGTATAGAGACAGAAGTTTGCGGTCCCGGGTCGTGTTTGGCGCGCAATGTCCGGAAGCGCAGAAGCATCCTGTATGCTGATCTTGCTGTCACCAAAATGCAGCGCCCATTTTCCGGAACGCTCCTCGATCAGGTTCATACCGCATATCTCAGTGTAGAATTTGATCGTGGCCTCAACATCTGAAGTGCTGATAACGATATGGTCGAATCCGAGAATATCCATAAAGCCAGTCTACACACCGCATCGAAAGTCTCAATTGGGCGCAAAACCAGACGTTCAGATGGCAGACACAGCCTACCATAACTATGTGGTACAGTGAGATCACTGATTGGGATTGAATGTACGCAAGAGCATTGGATCGTCTCTGGAAGTTTACCTGGATCGATCTGAGATTTTTCGGGTTTCGAACGCTTGGCGACAACGAGCGTCACCGAGGGTGGACAACCTGGGTATGTTGGCTTGCGTTCTGGCTTTTCATTCCAATCCTATTATTCGGCAGCATCGGATACGCGACGGCGCTGATATCGAACTCATTGGCTTGGGGATTTGCCGCGTTCACGCTATTTTTTTGTTTACACGGCCTAGCGATCTGGGGACGACTTAAGAACGCAACGGATGCGATTGTTGGAGACCCACTACAGGCGTCCTGGATATCTTCGACGCTCGCAAGCTTCGCTTTGCTAACGGCCTGTTTTATTGGGCTCGCTTTAGTTTCATTCGCCAGCTTTTCGGCTGGCATGAGTGCTTCCATATTTGACTTATCCAGCAGCAAGACATCGCTGGAAAACAAAACACCCCAGGCGGAGCAACCGGAAACGACTCCCACTGAGGTCTCGACAGAACCGCTACCCGAACCTGAAGAACGAACGACCGCCGATCGTTTTACTAGCGACGAGGTTCAGACGAAGAATAACCTTCCTGTTTGGTGGCTTTCAGGAGATGCTTCAATGCCGATGGTTGGATTCGATGCATCGCCAATTGGAGAAGATTTGCCGTGGGAGCACTCCGAAGTTTGTCGACCCGTAGTTCTCGTTATTTTTGCGAGGTCGTCCAGCGATGGGTCAGCGTTGCTAAACAAGGATCTTTCTCGCAAGCGAGCAGAGAC
>CAYGUD010000346.1:0-3075 GCA_964352865.1 uncultured Hyphomonas sp. | reverse complement strand
GATATTAGTTGCATATACAACTAAATCTGGTTTGGATCTTGCCACCTGGCGCGTCTGGCGGCCGCAAGAGTCTAAGTTGGATCTTCACGAATAGGATTGCGGGCACACTCATTCCATGGATACCTGCAGACGTAGGCATCAGCGAAGGGTGATGACATTATTAAAGACAGAAAAGAGATTCTCGCCCGTGTCGGCCAAACGTTTGCTGGTCACCCCGGCAATATTGCCGTGATTGCGCAATCGAAAACAGATCCAGCGCTTGGTGTCGCCATCAATGATGAAACACCACTGCCCTCAGCAAGTCTGATCAAAATTGCGATCGCTTGCGCCGCGGCTGACGATCCGCAGGTCGATCTATCAAAATCAATCAAGGTTTCCGACCTGGACCCGACCTTTTACTGCTCGATCGTTCAAGCTTTTGACCCGACCGATGAAATTTCACTGAAATCGTTAATCGGCTTGATGCTGATCGTGAGTGACAACCCTGCAACAACGGCCGTCCTAGATATGACAGGCATGGACAAGGTTAATGCCTGGCTCGTATCCAACGGCCTGAAGGACACAAATCTTAATGTCGGGTTTGATGATGCTTCTCTCGGTGTACCGTTGCGCGCAAATCTGACCACGGCGCAGGATTGTCTTCGCCTGCTCCGGCGCGTCGACACCGATCCGGCCTATGCATTTATCAAACATATGCTGGCGAATAATTTGCGCAATGAGCGGATTCCGAAACAATTGCCGGACGAGGCTGTCATCGCCCACAAGACCGGAACCCTCAACGGTCTGATGCACGATATCGCCATAATCGACAGCCCGCACGCGGCCTATTATCTCGTTATCCTCGCGGATGAACTCTCCGAAGACGCCGATTTAGCAGGCAAAATCGCCGACTTTTCCCGTGAAATCTACAATCTGATGTCCGCCTAGCGACGTGGCAGCAGGCGTGCATCCTGAGGCACCGGATCCTCGAAAGTCTTGATCGTATCGCCGGTCGCTTCATCAATCAGGTGCTGGATCAGTTCCGGAAACAGCATCGGCTCTGCAGCCGCTTCCCATAAGAAAAACCCGTAGGAGCCTGGGATGGCATTGATCTCATTGAACCATAGCTCACCAGTTTCCAAATTCGACATGAAATCGATTCGCGGCGCCCCGCGTTTGCCTAGGGCTGAGAAGGTTCGCCGCGCATAGTCGTGAATCTTGTCCTGCAGGTCGCGCGGCAAGTCTGGATTAATGTCACGGGTGAGCGACAACATCCCTTCTGAGGGTTTAAACGTGCCCTTTGTGCCGCCACTATCGGACAGATATTTCTCCCGAAAATCGAGTAACTCAGCCCCGGATTTCGGGCGCTCGATTGCTGACAGCCTGATCTCCTCGCCTTTAGCGATCATCGCGATATTATATTCGACCAGATTTTGAACTTGCGGCTCAATCAGCGCCAATGTGTCTTTCTTGAGGACATATTCGACCAGAGGCCAGACGTCTTCAGGCGTTTTGGCAAGGCCAACACCGACGCTGGAGCCGAGATTGGCCGGCTTCACAATCACCGGGAAACCAAGCGATGCCTTCACGTCCGGCAAAATCATTTCTGCGTCTTCGATCTGGGCGCGATTGACAGTCACGTGAGGCAAAACATTGACCCCGGCCTCTTTGACCAGGGCTTTGGTGACATCCTTACGCATTGCGATCGAGGTGCTGGAAGCCGAAAGCCCGGTCACCGGAATTCCGAGCAATTCGAAATAGGCCTGGATCCTGCCATCTTCACCAAAGGTGCCGTGAAACACGGGTAGGACACAGTCGACTGGCTGAATAGCGGTGCCGTCCATGCTGCATATGATTGGACCATTATCGCTCCAGCGAAAGGTCACTTGCTGCCCCAGAGGCGGGCGCGGCTTGTATTTGGAGATATCGCGGAGGCTTTCGCCAATCCAGAAGCGGTTCGCAAAGTCCGTATAGACCGGCAGAACATCAACGTTTCGAACGTCTGCAGCGTCCATCAATTGATGCGCGCTGACGACACTGACATCGTGTTCAGAGCTCGCGCCGCCAAAAATAATCACAGTTTTGAGCGATTTTGCCAATTTTTCACCAGTCTTAAGTCTATGGTCCGCGTAGAGTATAGAGAGCGAATCGTCGAGCAGGATCAAGTCAGTCTATGATCACAGCATTGAAGCCAAATCTGGTTCAAATTGGGGACACGTCCAAACCGGCTGTGGTGTTTGGCCATGGCTGGGGCAGAACTTATCGAGATTTTATTCCGGTTGCCGAAGCGCTCGCGCCTGTCGCAAGTTCTTATCTGGTCGATTTTCCCGGTTTTGGTGATAGCCCCCGCCCAGACGAAACCTGGGGCACCGAAGACTATGCGAATCATATGCTGGGCTTCTTAGAGTCTGAGCACGGTTTATCGAAATTTATCTGGGTCGGTCATTCTTTTGGTGGCCGGGTGGGAATGCGCATCGCAGCGACACAGAGTGACGCGATCAGCCATCTCTTTCTGGTTGCATCTGCCGGCGCGCCCCGCACCCGGTCGACACTGCAAAAACTGCAAGGACGCCGCCGCGGCCTCGAATTCAAGCTGCGCAAATCCATGGCGAAAGATGCTGACGCCCTGCAAGCCCTCGAAAACCGGTATGGTAGCGTCGATTATGTTCAGAGCCGCGAATTGGGTTTGCGCGATATCTTCGTGAAAACCGTCAATGAAGACCAGATGCCGACTTTGCCAAACATCACCTGCACAACCACGTTGATCTATGGCGGTAAAGACAATGACACCCCGGTCGAAGTTGGAGAGAAGCTTGCGGCAGCAATCCCGAACTCAAAGCTGATTGTCTGCCCGCATTATGACCATATCTCGATCCTCGATCGCGGACGACATCAGATCGCGCTCTGCATCAAAGAACAGTTAGACCTGGTATGACTTTTCTGACTCATCTTCCGTTTGTCCTGTTTGTCTTCGCCCTTCTGGGCTTTGGGCTGGTGCGGATCAACACGATCCTGACCTATTTCCAGCAGGAGGAATATGACAGCTCGCGCTTTCTTGGCGCCGTATTGCGGGTGCGCTTGTTTGATGTCCTGGCC
>CAYGUD010000345.1:0-3107 GCA_964352865.1 uncultured Hyphomonas sp. | reverse complement strand
TCATAAAATCCAGCGCGTCAGAGATCTTGTTTGCCATAGCGCCATACTGTTCGCCCAGCGGTGAGCGATCGACAAAGCCGAGCATCCATTGGTGCACATTTGTCAGGTCAGCATAGCCGCCCCGCGTGAAGGCGCGAACCAGATTAAGCGTTGAGGCAGATTGCGAGTAGGCTTTGATCAGCCGCTCGGGATCCGGTATCCGCGATTCTTCCGTGAACTCCATGCCATTGATATTGTCGCCGCGATAAGAGGGCAGCGTCACACCATCAATTTCTTCAACCGGCGATGAGCGCGGCTTGCCGAACTGGCCGGCCAGACGGCCAACTTTGACCACGGGCTTGGACGCTGCATAAGTCAGCACGACGGCCATTTGCAGCATCACCCGTAACGTATCGCGAATATTGTCAGCGCTAAACTCTTTAAAGCTCTCGGCACAATCACCGCCTTGCAACAGGAAGGCTTCGCCCGCAGCAACACTGGCCAGGCGCTGCTTCAGTGTGCGCACTTCGCCCGCAAAAACCAGCGGCGGAAACTCAGCCAGGCGGCCTTCAACATCTTTCAGATGGTTGAGGTCCGGATAATCTTCCGGAATGTGCTTGGCGGGGCGCGCGCGCCAGCTGCTTGGCGTCCAAGTCATGGGCATCTCCTTAAGGTCGCGCTTTATGCACAGGCAAAGTCACACAATCAAGCTTTCGAATACTGATATGACAGGAAAGTATGGCTCGGATGAGATAATCAGGCTACGAAACCCTAAAAGCCTCCCAGACGGACTTGTATCTATGTCGCAGCTTTTCATTGCCCACGGGCACCGTGATATCGACCCGCTTTTGCAGGTTCATGAGGCGATGCGACGCGCCGCAATCCCGACCTGGTACACACCACCTGGCAGCAAAGATGTCGATCCCGAGACGATGTATGACGCCATCGACAATGCGTTCGGCATGGTGGTTTTGGTCTCGGCCTCGTCGATCCGCTCAAAAGCCGTCCAGATGCAACTGGACCGGGCCCGCGAACGCGGTCTGAAACTGTTCCCGATCCGGGCTGACAATGCCCGGCTGTCGAAACAGTTCAAGACCGCGATAGCCGACCAATTGACCGACTCTCTCGGCGATGATGGCGCCCTGGATCGTCTGGTGGCTGCTGTCAAAGCCCGCTATGAGCGCCGTTGTCCAGTTGTCTCCGTCATGAACCTGAAAGGCGGCATCGGCAAAACCACAATCGCCAGCCAGGTCTTTGGGGCCTGGCAGTCCAGCCTGGGGGGTCGGACCTTGCTGATCGACCTCGATCCGCAATACAATCTCACGCAGACCTTTTTCGACATGGAACATGCGGATGCCAGCTCAGCGCGAGACAAATCCGCAATCTCGCTGTTCGAACGCTCACGTCTGCATGCCTATGATACCGTCTCGCCAGCCGATAACTGGTCACAGATCAGTATAGACCCCTTCGAGCCAGTTGCTCGCAATGTGATCAGCCATAATCTGCTGACCGGCGAAGACGCGCCTGGCGGTCGTTTCGACTTGATTTCCGGGCAGTTCGAAATTTCCAAATACGCCTTCGCGCCGAGCCCGGAATCGCTCGCTATTGTTGGTGCCAATTTTCGGCGGATGATCGATTATTATCGCAGCGAATATGACCTGATCGTGTTTGACACCAATCCAAACGCCACTTTCCTGACGCGTTGCGCGCTGGAAGCCGCCGATCGCATTCTGGCGCCGATGCATCCGGATGTGTATTCGCTGCGCGGGGTGAAATTGCTCAACCAAGTCATGCAAGAACAAGTCAGCGACGCGAACCGCCCGGATTTGTCTATTCTATTCAATACAGTCGGGCGGTCAGAGCAATCCAATTTTGAAGCCGATGCCCGCAATGGCGCGTTTGATGAGCAAGCAGGCTTTGCGCTGTCCCAAGCCTTGTTGACCAGCGCCCTGCCCCGATCCGGCCACCTGGTTGTGCGGAGTCCTGAGCCGGGTGAAGATCCGTGGAAACAGTTGGTCGTACATCGTGGTCGCGGCGGCGGGTTGAAACGCATACGCGAAGCCCTGAACGGGATTGCCGCTGAGTTGAAAGTGCTGGTCGACAATTAGGCCGAGTGGTCTGGATCGGCGACCCGTTTCTCATCTAGCGCGCGCGCCTGAAACACCATTCTGATCAAACAGACTTGCAAGCCCAGCACGACAAACAAGGCCGGCAAACCGCCGACATTGGACAACATCCGAACCCCATCAATGCCGCTAAACGCAACCATGATCCAGGCCATCAGGCAAAGCAGGATCACCCAGGCGATTTTCAGCCGCGGCGCGCTTGGCTCAACTTCGTCAGTCTCGGTCATTGCGTGCGTGTGGGTCTTGCAGATTTGAGAGATCGCTTCGGTATTGCTGTCAGCGGCTGTGACATAGGAGATGAAAGCGAGCAGCAACAAGACCGGGATCATCAATCCGCTGAGCGGCAGGTACTCGAGCGCGCTGAACATCACTGCTTCGGCGCCATTGGCGTCCAGAACCTCTTTCAGCGCGCCGCCTTGTGTCAGATCTGTCTGCATCGCCAAGACGCCAAAAGCACTCATCCACACCATCGAGAACAAGGCGGGCAGAACGAGATTGACCAGCACGAACGCACGGACGCTATAACCGCGCGCGATGCGGCCAAGGAACATCGCTGTAACCGGCGCCCAGGCCAACCAATTGGCGAAATAAAACGTCGTCCAGCTTTTCGCCCATTCATGATCGCCGCTGGCGCTGCCAATCAACAAAGACCGGTCGAGGAATGAACTTGCAAAACCAGCCACCGCCTGTCCGCCCTGAGAGATCATCTCGCCCGTGGGTCCGAAGACAAGGATGAAGCCGACAAACAGGAAAAAGAACCAGATATTAGCCACTGAAAGCACGCGAATGCCACGCATCAGCCCAGTCAGCGAACTGATCAAGACGACAAGCCCAATGCCTGCTGCGACGAGCGCCAGAGAGACGGGCCCGCTCGCGATGCCGGTCAGGTTCGCAACACCGCCAGAGAGCAACAACATGCCCGCCCCCAGAGACGCCGCCATGCCCATGACCAGAGCCAGCACGATGGCTGCGTCGAGGACCGCTGCCAAAGCGAACCGCAAG
>CAYGUD010000344.1:0-3112 GCA_964352865.1 uncultured Hyphomonas sp. | reverse complement strand
GTCGATGCCTGTCGCCAGGTTTTTCAGCCTCTTACTTGAAGACATGTTCGATGAGTGGTTGTGGCGACCAGCGCTCTATTATCGCTGGGTTCCAAAAGAAGATATGCGCCTTCTCAGCCATCAAGCGGCTCGGACCATGCTGCGCGATGTGAAGCTGCCACAAAGGCTGCGACAACAATTTATCAAGTCGCGTCAGAAGAAGGTTTATCTCGACCAGGATTGTGTAACGGCAGAAACTGCGCCTGCGATTGAGAAACTCTTCCTGGACGTTCTGGCGATGCTTGAGTCGGTCTTTGCGGTCCGCCCATATTTGTTGGGCGATCACCCCTGTGAGGCAGATTTTGGATTGTTCGGGCCGTTCTTCCGGCACTTTTCGCATGATCCGACCCCTGCTGGGATCATGCGTGAGACGGCCCCCAACACGTTCTTGTGGACAGCGCGTCTTTGGGCGGCCCGGCCTGAAGACTTTTCCTCGGTGTCGCGAATCTCTCAAGTTCCAGAAGATCTGGCGCCTTTAATCGACATGGCGGCAGCAGACTATTTACCCTATCTCGCTGCCAACTCCGCCGCGTATGAAGCGCAAGAGAGGGACATTTCGTATCAACAAGGCGGTGTGAACTGGACAGTACCTGTATCGCCATATCGCGTGCAGTGTTTGAACCAACTGAAATCTCAATTCATGGGTCTGGATGAGCAGGAGCAATCCGACGCTACATGTAGACTGGGAGAAACGATGACGACTGTTCTCCGTCAATCCGTTATTAAACTCCGCAAAAATTCCAAGCGCACAAAACCAACTGATCGGTTGTGGCAAGACGGACCGTTATAGGCGCGCGCCACCGTCGCATTCTGTGAGTCTACTATGTCTGGCTCTGAGATGAAATTGTCGTCTCATGTATGTTGATCCCGCAGACAAATTCTGCGGCACTCAATCGCAACGAAATTGACGGATTGGCGCGATGCGGTCAGAATTCGCACTTATGCCGGTTGGAAGATTGATGCGCGATCGAGAAGAGCTTACGAATTGGATGGATGCACTCGAGTACTATGCTCGAGACTGGGACCGCACATTTGGTGCGCAGACCAACTATTTCACTCAGGAATTTTGGTACATGCTGATCGGATGTGTTCGCGCGCATTGGGCTGATAACCCGCTCACCGTTAGCCAGCTGGCGCAAAGCATGAAGTCTGGCTCAAACCGAACGCGGGAAGAGCGAATCAAGCGCGCCGTTGATGATGGCTATCTGATTAAGGTGCGAGACGAGCAGGATGGTCGCGCCGCTTATGTGCGCCCGACCCCCGAGCTTGAACAAATGGTCGTTGATCATTTGCAGCGGACGTTGGATCGTGTGCGCGAGTTCATGAACAATCCGGTGGCGGCAAAATAGCCGCAAATATTGCGGGCATTTTGTCAGCAATCTCCTCTCTTTTTTCCGTTACTGATCCTGTCGAGAATGTCCCAAAACGGAATGGGAGGATACAATGTTCAACTTTGCGCACTCGAATAAGGCGATCTTAGCTGCCAGCGCTTCAATCTTGGCGGTGACAGCTCAAGCTCCAGTCAGCGCGGCACAGACCAACGAAGCGCCGGAAGTTGAAGAAGACGGCGTCAAAACGCTTGGCAGTGTCACGGTAACAGCCCGCCGGCGTGAAGAGTCTCTCAAGGATGTCCCTGGATCCGTTACGGCCATTAGCGCGGACGAGATCGCCCGTTTTGCCTCTACCGAGATTGGCGACCTTCAATCCAGCGTCCCGAACATTGTGCTGCATGAAGGTGATGCTCAGAACACAGTTGCCTACATTCGCGGTGTGGGGCAGCTCGATAGTCTTGCCTTTGCTGATCCCGGCGTTGGGATCTATTTGGATGACGTCTATCTCGGCCGCGCGCAAGGATCGTTCCTGGATGTGTTTGATGTGGAACGCATCGAGGTTCTGCGCGGGCCGCAGGGCACATTGTATGGTCGCAATACGATTGGCGGCGCGATTAAGTTCGTCTCGCGCGCACCAAGCGAGACGCCTGAGTTTTCTGCGTCAGCAACTGTTGGCAGCTTTGATCAGACCGATGTTTCGGTCGGCATCTCAGGGCCAATCGCGGGAGATAAGGTGCTTGGCAAAGCGGCAGTCGCGTATTTGTCGCGCGACGGTTATGCCGACAATACCGTGACCGGACAAGATGATGGCGATCGGGACACTCTGGCCTGGCGCGGGTCGATCCTTACGCACCTGTCTGACAGCTTTCGGGTTCAGATCTCCGCTGATGGTTCATCCGACACGCCCGATACGTCGCGCACACCAAACCGGGAAACAGCGGTGTTTGGTGCTTTTCCGCGCAGTGAAGACCCGTTCACCATCGATGCTGATTTCAATGGCCTGAGTGATTTGAGTGTTCGCGGCATCTCCGCGCGCACCACTTGGGACGTCTCAGACAGGGTGACCCTGGTCTCCACAACGGCTTATCGAGAAATGGAGTATGACGCCAATCTCGATCTGGACGCCACGGGCGCGCCTTTGTTTGGCGTGTTTGTCTTCGAAGACCAGAACCAGTTCAGCCAAGAATTGCAGGTCAATTATGAAAACGGGCCACTCTCTGTGGTCGGGGGCCTTTACTATTTTGACGAGGAAGATGTCACCGAGTCCGGCATTTTCGGACCAGACATCGCGTTTGTTTCAAACTCGATCAACGACCAGAATACGACGGCTTTCGCGGTTTATAGCGACTTATCATATGATGTCTCCGAGCGCCTGAGCGTCAGTGTCGGCGTGCGCCTGACCGAAGAAGAAAAGGACTTTATTCGGATCCAGGAATTCTTCGGGGCAGCAACACCTTTGATTCCTCAGATTGGGACGGGTTTCCGTGCCACTGATGTTGATACATCAAAATCGTTTTCCAATACGTCTCCACGTTTCTCTGTATCCTATGGTTTAAGCGACGACGTCACGACGTATGCCTCAATCGGGCGCGGCTTCAAAAGCGGCGGTTTCGACGGGCGCTCGAACACCGGTTTCGAAGCCCAGCCGTTTGATGCAGAAACCCTCACGGCCTATGAGGCAGGGATCAAAGGGGCATTCGCAGACGGTGCCGTTTTCGCCAGCGCCGCGGTCTTCCTCAATG
>CAYGUD010000343.1:0-3113 GCA_964352865.1 uncultured Hyphomonas sp. | reverse complement strand
GGCTTCGTCAGATCCTGAGAGGATTGAGCGGGCAGCATTGGTTGCTGCGTCTGCCGCGACACGGCGAACATCGGCCGCGGCATCAGCCTCGGCGCGTGCAATACGGGCTTCAGCTTGAGCCTCACGACGCGCGACTTTGGCTTTCAGGTCAGTTTTGGCCTGTTTCATCATCGTGTCGGCGTCAGCTTTCGCCCGGGCGATAATCTCATCCGCAGCGGCATCTGCCTCTTTGGCTTTTTTCTTGGCGTCCGCCATCAGTTTGGCGGCTTCTTCGCGAAGGGCTCGGGCTTCGTCGATTTGGCTTTGAATGCCTTCGGCGCGCTCGTCGAGTTTAGAGAAGATGAGCTTGAACCCGCCCACACTAAACACGATGAACAGGAAGACGATCAGAGCGGCAAATGCCGTTGCTGTCGTCGGGTCTGCATACCAAGCGACTTTTGCATCAGCAGCATAAGCCGCAGGTGCGAGTGCCAGGAATGGGGTGAGGAGTGCAAAACGCATGAGCCTTATCCTTCTCCCAGCGCAGACTTAACCGCGGACTTCACGTCCGCTTTTCCGGCATTGCTGCCAAACTTGGCAAGCACGCTTTCAGCGGCATCGCTTGCGATCGCTTCAACATTCTTCATCGCATCAGCACGCAGCGCAGCGATCCGTGTTTCGGCTTCGGCCAGTTTCTTATCGACTTCAGCGTCAACTTTCGCTGTTTCCGTCGCGATCTCTTTATCGATCTTGGCACGGGCTTTGTCCGCGGTTTCGCGGGCTTTGCCATGTGCTTTGGCGATAGAGACGTCGACGGCTTTCTGCGCGTCGAGCGCCTCATCGTTCAAACGTGCCGCTTCATCCAGGTCGCTCGCAATTGAGCTTTCGCGTCGCTCGAGCGTATTGCCGATGCTTGGCAGGATGAAACGGGACAGGATGAAGTATAGGCTGCCGAACAGCAGCACCAGCCAGAAAATCTGGGATGGGAAGTGCCAAGGGTCAAAAGGTGGGAATGCCGCCTTTTCAGCACCTGTAGCAGCCTCTGCAGCGAGGATGATCGGAGTCATGGCCTATACGGTCCTTATAAGTCTCGAAAACAAATGTTGTGGCTTAGACCACGAACAGAATGAGGATCGAGACCAAGAAGGCCAGAATGCCAAGCGCTTCTGACAGCGCCATACCGATGAACAGGTTACCTGTCTGCTGCGGAGCAGCTGATGGGTTACGCATCGCGGCATCAAGGAATGATCCGAAGATGTTACCCACACCAATTGCCGCACCGATCATGCCGAGAGTCGCAAGACCTGCGCCGACATATTTAAGGCCGAGAGTGATATCGCCTTCCATGAGAGTCTCCTTTGGGAAGTCCATTAGTTCAATTTGCGCCCCGTGAAGCCTGTTCGCGAGGGCACGTCAAGGTGAAACAGCACGGCTAAATAGCCGCAGTGAATTAGAGCTCCTTAGTGCGACGGGTGAAGCGCATCATTAAGGTAGACGCAGGTCAGGATCGCAAACACGTAGGCTTGCAGACCTGCAACGAGAAATTCGAGGGCGTTCAGCGCCACGCCCATGCCAAAGGCGAGGGGGGCGACCAGAAAGCCAATACCGCCCGCTGTGATGCCTGTAACGGCAAATCCAGCAAACAGTTTCAAAAGGATGTGACCCGCCAGCATGTTTGCGAAAAGACGCAGAGCAAGGGTCAGCGGGCGGGCAACGAATGAGATGATCTCGATCGGGATAAGGATCGCATAGATCACAGCTTTCCCGAGAATGTGCATGTCACCAAGAGACGGGGCGAACAGGCCGAAGAATTTCAATCCATTCTTCCACAGGCCAAACACGACCACGATCGTGATAACCAGCATTGCCAGCATACCGGTCACGACAAGGTGGCTGGTTGTTGTGAACGCGTAAGGCGACATGCCAATCACGTTGGCGAACAGGATGAAGAAGAACAGCGTGAACACAAACGGGAAGAAGCGAAGGCCTTCCTCGCCAGCGGTGCCGCGAATCATATCCGCGACAAAGCCATAGCCAATCTCGCCCATTGATTGCAGACGATTTGGTACTGTTTTGCCGCGTGAGGCTGCATAGCCAAAGAAGGCGATGCAGAGGACCACGCCAAGCAGCATAAAGCCTGCCGCATTGGTGAAAGAGATATCGTAGCCAAACACCGGTGGCAGCTCGAACCATTTCTGGACTTCGAACTGATGCATTGGATCAGCAACATTATGGAAAAAGAGATTCATCAGCGCGTCTATTCTTCAGCTTTGGAGCCCGTTTTGTCGGCGCTCATGGCCGGATTAGATGCATCCGTCAACTCTTTGTAGGCGCGAATAACACCCATGATACCTGCCGCTAATCCGAAGACGAGCATGATCAGCAAGCCCCAGGGCTTCGTTCCAAAGAAGTGATCAATGCCCAGACCGATCATAATCCCAACAAATACGGACGCTCCGAACTCTGCGCCATAGCGCAAAGCCATGGCACCAGCGGACACGCCAGCCGAGGCATCTTTCTGTCTTTGCTTCTTTTCCACTTGCTCCTGCGCGCTTTTGGCGCGGGCAATTCTGGTCGCCAGATCGGATTTGTCGTCAGAGCTCATGGCGAGTCGCTAACCTGTCTATTCGGCGGCGACAAGTTCTTCGGCCGTATCCAGATCAACTGAGACCAGTTTGGAAACCCCTTTTTCGCGCATCGTGACACCAAACAGTCGGTCCATTCGGCTCATCGTCACCGGATTGTGAGTGATCACGATAAAGCGCGTGTCGGTCCGCTGGCGCATTTCATCGAGCATCCGGCAAAACCGGTCGACATTGGCGTCATCAAGCGGCGCATCGACCTCATCGAGCACACAAATCGGCGACGGACGCGACAGGAAGACCGCAAAGATCAGCGCCGTCGCGGTCAAAGCCTGCTCGCCGCCAGACATTAGCGAGAGCGTCCCCAGACGCTTGCCTGGAGGTTGTGCAAAGATCTCGAGACCCGCCGCCAATGGATCATCGGCATCGACGAGCCGCAATTCTGCTTCGCCGCCACGGAACAGGGCCGTGAACAGCGCCTTGAAGTGCTCGTTGACTTGATCAAAGGCGCCGAGAAGACGATTGCGACCTTCATCATTCAGCGCCGTGACG
>CAYGUD010000342.1:0-3114 GCA_964352865.1 uncultured Hyphomonas sp. | reverse complement strand
ACGTCTTGGTGGCAAGCATTGATCAGCATTTGGGCGCCCGATTGGCTGCGGCACGGCAATCCAGCGGATTGAGCGAATCTGAAGCCGCTGCTGCCATCGAAACATCCGGTTCTGAATATGCTGCGATGGAGCGCGGTGAGGTCCGTATTCGGGCCATTTTCCTGGCTCGTTTGGGACGGCTATTCGATCAACCGATTAGTTGGTTCTATGAAGGGTTGCCGGGTCAGACCGTATTCGAAAAGTCTGCAGAAACCAAATCAGTTTGATTGGGATCCGGTTGGTAGATTAACCGCCATTTCAGCTGCGACGCGCCGCAATGCCGATTCTGCTGCGGCCAGGCTTTCGTCGAGATCACTTAGAGTTTCAGCTGTAACAGGGCCCAGGTCGCTTTTTACCCACGCAATTGCGCGCAGCATATCCGCGACATATTCAATATCTTCGATGGAAAGTTGGGTGTCCCCCATATCTCTCATTCCAGCTCGCGACATTTCTAATCCGTAATATAGTGGTCAGATAGTTTGAAAGCGATTGCAAGCAAGGACATTTTACTTTTTTGATTTTTTTGAGGTCTGGTCAGTTTCGAACAGACAACAGAGTTCTTATTGTCGTCGCGAATCTTCTGAATATTGAGGCTGAGGTCCCGAGCGCGCGATGTCCTATTGAATGAGCGCAGGCGTCCGTCCTTTCAGAGCGATCGTTTTCAGAACTGTTTCAGGTGAAACGTAAGCGCAAAAAACATCTCCCCTCGGTGCAAGCATAATGGGTAGATCGAGACGAGCCGCTTCTTTCTCCATTTCAGTACGCCATAGGTCGGTGGTATTTCGACCGATCAGAATTGCTGCGTCAATGCCATCGAAGAAGCTCTCCTTGAGCAACGGATCATGCGACAAACACATCCTGGCATCATAATACATGAGACTGGGCTTAGTCTGCAGTGCCAGGGCGCCAGCCTCGTAATAGTCGGCCTCATTGCGATCGACATAGTCAAGATCGCCCGGGTTTTTCTGCAGGATATTTTTGTAGAATGTGATCGGTTCCCGCCGGATCAGCAGTTTCATGCCTTGTGTCGCGATTTGCAGGCCGCTTTTACTGGCAATAGTTTGTTTCAGCATAGTCCTGAACCAGACCGGTGAAAACACACTCCACACTTCCTGATTGAACATCGGATTTACAAATACCGAGAACTCGATTTCCGATGCGATCTGAACCAGCCGGAATACGACAGGGTTTGAGCTTCCAATTGCCAGAATGACGACTTTCGACAATCCCAATCGAACAATCAGCGCCCGCAACATGGCGGCTTCGGCAATAGCCGTTGCACCAGATTTTATGGGTTTGTCTTTGATCAGGGTCTCGGGCAGCGGCGACGAGCGTCCATAGCCAGATCGCCGCGCGAAAATGACCTGATATCCGTTATTCCACATGAACTCACAAAATGTCGCTGATGGCGCAACCGGGAACTCAATGGAATGCAGAACGAAAAGTGGCTGACGATCACTTAGCTCGTCGCGATAGATCATCACTTCGAACTCGAAGGCTTGTTCGCCAACAGGGATAAGCTGATACGATCTGGCAGTCATCGACCCACCCGCACTTCAAGTCCGGTCTTGCGGATCGCGCAAACGCCCATTTCTGCTGCAAAGTCCGCTTCCATCACATCTGTAAAGCGATGAGTAAGTCGCAATTGCAAGAGCAAACCAACACCCGCCCGATGACATTTATGTGATAGCTTGCCAACCGCACAATATGGGATTTGGTTTATCCGGAATGCCGCATGACTGATCACAAAATAGCAATAGAGTATTGAAGATTGCCGTGAAAAGCGTGTCTGGATTAATCGCGGCGCGCGCTCATCTATCGTGCTACAGTTCCTTCGGGGACATATCAGAAAGAGGGTCTGAAAAAATGTTAAACTGGATCATTGGCGGTTTCGCCATTCTTGTATTGTCGCTGGTTGGCCTCGTGGTTGCGCTGCAAGCCCCCACAAGCTGGAAGACGGCGGAAACGATCCGAACGCCGGATGCGCGATTCGAAAATTTGGCAGATTATCCGTTTTCGCCAAACTATGTGGATGTCAAAGGCTACCGCATCCATTATGTCGATGCCGGTCCACAGGATGGTGAGCTCATTCTGCTTATGCATGGCCAGCCATCATGGAGCTACCTTTACCGGCACATGATTCCTTTGCTGACCAACGCAGGCTACCGTGTCATCGCGCCGGATCTGGTTGGATTTGGAAAATCTGACAAACCACTCAAGCAAAGTGATCACTCCTATCAGATGCATGTCGATGTGATGACCGAATTTGCACGCGAAATCGGCCTGGAAGACGCGACGCTGTTCGCTCAGGATTGGGGCGGCCTCATTGGCCTGCGCATGGTTGCGGAAGATCCAGATCGCTATGCTCGGATCATGATTTCAAATACCGGTCTTCCGGCTGCGAGCGGAATCCGCGGATGGATTGGCTATCCAATGGTGCGCTTCATGGTTTGGCGTGAGGGCAAGCCGGACAGCATCGCGGGCGAAGACGGCAAGTTTAGCTTTCCACGCTGGATTGCTTATGCGCGCCACTCTGAAAACTTCACGCTGGAATCCCTGTTTCAGGGCGGCACGTCGCGGACATTGTCTGACGCCGAGCTTGCGGGCTATGCGGCGCCATTCCCGGATGAAAGCTATCGCGCGGCGACTCGCATCTTTCCGATGATGGTGCCGTCTCAGCTACGGCAAAACCAGAAAGTCATGGATGAATTTTTCGCCAAATGGGACAAGCCATTCCTGACCGCCTTCAGCGATAGCGATCCGGTAACGGCGGGCGGCGATAAGGTTTGGCAGGACACGGTTCCTGGCCCGGTCGGCCAACCGCACACCAACATCAAAGACGGCGCTCACTTTGTTCAGGAAGACAAGCCGGAAGAGCTGGTCGAGCATTTGCTGGCTTTTATCGCGGCCAACTAATTCAGCTTGTCCTCATCACGAGGCTTGGCCGGCACAAAGGCTGGAGGGAGGGGTTCTGCTGGAACCCCTTCTTCTTTTAGCGCTTCACGCTCATCCGCTGTGGTTTCGCCCCAAATCGGTTTGTGCTCTGTCTCGCCATAATGCATGGCGCGGGCTTCG
>CAYGUD010000341.1:0-3119 GCA_964352865.1 uncultured Hyphomonas sp. | reverse complement strand
TTTTCTTGTTCAGCTTGAAGGCGCGCTAGCCTTCGCCGCCTTCGTCGGTTTCGAAGCCGCGAATACGGAGCAGGGGTTCAATGGTCGGGTCGGAGCCGCGGAAATTGCGGAACAGTTCATCCGCCGGGCGCAGACCGCCGCTTTCATAGACCCACTTTTTCAAGCGTGCAGCGAGTTCCGGATCCCAGATGTCTCCAGCTTCACGGAACGCTGTGAAGCCATCCGCATCGAGGATTTCCGCCCAGAGATAAGCATAATAACCAGAGCTATAGCCGCCCGCGAAAATGTGGCTGAAATACTGGCTGCGATAGCGCGGCTCGATCTCTTCGATCAGGCCGTATTTCGCCAGCACTTCTTGCTCAAATGCGCGGGCATCCGTGATCGCCATGGCCTCTTCCAGGCTCAGATTATGCCAGTTCAGATCCAGCAAGGACGCAGCAATAAACTCCGTCGTGCGGAAACCCTGATTGTGGTTTGAGGCTTCGCGCATTTTCTCAATCAGTTCGAGCGGGATCGCTTCTCCGGTCTCATTGTGCAGCGCATATTCCGCCAGCATTTCCGGAGCCCCGGCCCAATGTTCAAGGATCTGCGCCGGGAATTCCGTATAGTCACGCGGACCATCTACTCCGGAGAAGTTGGAATATTTGATCTGTGTCAGAAGGCCGTGCAGGCCGTGACCGAACTCGTGGAAGAAGGTTTCCACTTCGTCGAACCGCATCAGGGTCGGGCCATCGCCTGCCGGTGTGATCAAGTTGAGATTATTGGTGATGATGGGCCGGACTTCTTCGGCATCATCATAATTGGTCGAGGCGCGATAAGAACTCATCCAGGCACCGCCGCGTTTGCTGTCGCGGGCATACATATCCATCAAGAACAGGCCGAGCTGCTCCCCCGTGTCCTTCTCTTTGACGTCATAAGCCGTGACCACCGGGTTCCAGCCTTCGACATCAACGTCTTCAAGGGTGACGTTGAACAGGCGCTCGGCCATCGTCCAGGCGCCGGCGCGCACGGCGCCAAGCTCGAAATACGGCTTCAGGACATTGTCGTCGAACGCATATTTATCCTGACGGACTTTCTCGCTGTAATGCCACCAGTCATGTCCGGCGAACGTAAACGCGTCGCCAATCATCGCCTGCATCGTATCGCGCTCAGCTTTGGCTTGCGCCAGGCCGGGTTCCCAGACGCGGACGAGGAAATCTTCGACCGTCTGCGGCGTACGGGCCATGTTGTATTCGAGCGTATAAGCGGCATGACTTGGGTAGCCGAGCAATTCTGCGCGCTCGGCCCGAAGCTGGGCCAGTTTGATCGCGATCGGGCCATTATCGAACTCGCCGCTATTGGCGCGGTTGCGATAGCCATTGAACATTTGCTCACGCAGGGCGCGATTTTCCGACTGGGTCATGAAGGTTTCATAGACCGAGCGATCAAGTGTCAGCGTCCAGGTGCCATCGTCTTCCAGAGCCGCTTTGAAATCATCCGACAAGCCAGCCAGTTCGGCTTCATCGGTAATTTCAAGCTTGAACGCCTTGGTTGCCCCGAGCAGGTTCTGTGCGAAAGACGTGGTCAGCGTCGAGATCTCTTCATTGATCGCTGCAACTTTCTCTTTGACCTCCGGGCTTTGCGTCGCACCGGCGCGGTCGAAGCCGCGATAGGTCAGTTCGATCAGGCGCAGGCCCTGCTCGTCCAGATCGAGATTTTCAGCGGCGTCGTTCACCGCGCTGACACGCTCGAACAGGGCAGCATTGAAATTGATCGAGTTCTGGACCGCCGTCACTTTCGGCCAGATCTGGGTTTCCAGGTCAGCCAGCGTGTCATTGGTATCAGTATTGGTGATATTCGAGAAAACCGACGCCACCTGGCTCAGCGACCCGCCAGCCTTGTCGAGCGCGACAATCGTATTTTCGAAAGTCGGCGCATCTGGATTATTGGCAATCGCATTTATCTCAGCTTCCAATTCGGCAATCGCAGCATCGATGGCTGGCAGATAATGTTCATCCTTGATCTGCGCGAAAGGCGGCACGCCATATGCGGTGTCCCAGTCCTGAAGCAGCGGGTTTGCGGCCAGCGCGGCTTCATCAACGGGCGTTGAAGCCACATCCCCGGTCTCTGTTGTCGCCGTTTCGGCATCGGTTGGCGTGCGCACTGAATCGCAGCCTGCGAGGATCAGTGCCAGCGCTGCTGCGCCGCCAAGGAGGTAAGTTTTTGCAGTCATAGGGTCACCTTTGAGTGGATCATTGCGGTGTTTAATCATTTTTTGGAGAACTCGCCTAGGGTGAACCTGTCACACTTGTAGCTGGTTCAGACGCGCCACAGTCGCTTCATACTGCGCCATGGTTTCATTCAAGATGTCAGCAACCGGTCGTACAGCCTTGATTCTACCGGCAACCTGACCGGTCAGCGCGATTCCTGCTTCGAGGTCGCCGCCAAAATAGACTTGCTGTGTGCCGGCGAATTCGCCGAAAATATTCTCCACACCGTCCTGTTCTATTCGCGTTGTCCGATCGGTACGCAGCGCCCGCAGCGCTGGACCCGGGCCATCGCGGTTGAGAAAGACCGTATCCGTAGCGTCGGCATCAACAATCGCCTGCTTCCAGTTTTCGTGGACCGGGCTTTCGGCGCTCGACAGGATACGCGTTCCCATCAAAACGCCTTCTGCCCCGAGTGAGAATGCCGCCGCCATGCTGCCACCATCCATAATGCCGCCCGCGGCAACGACTGGCACATTCACGGCTTCGCAGACTTGCGGAATCAGAACCATCGACGCGACATCCTTGGGATTCTTGAACCCGCCCCCTTCGCCGCCTTCAACAATCAAACCGTCAACGCCCGCATCAATCGCACCGAGCGCCGCTTTCAAGCTCGGCACAACATGGAAGACGGTCAGACCCGCTTCTTTCAGTTGCCCGGTATATTTCTTTGGATTGCCGGCAGATGTGGTGACGAATTTGATGCCTTGGTCGATGACGAACTGAACAATGTCGGGATCGCGTACAAAGGCTTGCGCAACGTTCACGCCGAACGGTTTGTCCGTCAGATCGCGCATTTTGAGGATTTCGGCCCGCACCGCATCGAGTTCACCTGAACTGGTTTCGATGATGCCCATGCCACCGGCGTTTGAA
>CAYGUD010000340.1:0-3119 GCA_964352865.1 uncultured Hyphomonas sp. | reverse complement strand
AAAGACCGCGAAGGGTTTGAGCGCGCCATGCAAGCGGTGCTCGAGCAGCACCAAATCGAGATGGTCGTCCTGGCAGGGTTCATGCGCATTTTGACGCCTTGGTTCGTGCGCCAATGGACTCGGCGAATGATCAACATCCATCCGTCACTCTTGCCTAAATATCCAGGCCTGCAGACCCATCAGCGCGCCATTGATGCTGGCGATGAAGAAGCAGGCTGTTCGGTTCACTGGGTGACTGAAGGCGTCGACGAAGGCGATGTCATAGCACAGGCCCGCGTGGCGATTGCGCCGACCGACACAGCCGAAACATTAGCCGCACGCATCCTTCCGGAAGAACATGCGCTCTACCCTATTGCAGTTGCGCGTGCGGCATTGGATATTCTGAAACGCGAGCGCACATAAAAAAAGCGGGCCGCCTGATGGCAACCCGCTCTTTCTTGAGACACTTATACTTTTAGCCGACAATGTCGCCTTCGCTGAAGAATTGAGAAATCTCCAGCGCAGCATTCTCGTCACTGTCTGAACCGTGAGCTGAGTTTTCACCAATCGACAGAGCAAACAGTTTGCGGATCGTGCCGTCAGCCGCGTCGGCTGGGTTTGTTGCGCCCATAATATCGCGATATCGCGCAACGGCGTTTTCACCTTCAAGCACCTGAACAACAACGGGTGCTGAGGTCATGAACTCAACCAGTTCGCCGAAGAATGGGCGCTCGCGGTGGACGCCGTAAAAACGCTCAGCCTGAACCTGAGTCATCTGGATTCGGCGCTGCGCGACGATACGCAGACCGCCCTCTTCGATCACTTTGTTGATCGCACCGGTGAGGTTACGATTGGTTGCATCGGGTTTGATGATAGAAAATGTACGCGTGCCAGCCATAAGTGGCTCCTGTTTCTGGGTCTATACTGTTTGGCGCGCCTATAGCCGCGCAATCAAGCCGTCGCAACCATTGCACGCAGGCTGCCACGAATTCTTCATAAGCCGGTGCCATTCTGTTAGATACGAAAGACCAAATTGGAGGACACTAATGGCTGGTACACTTCGTATGATGCTCGCCTTCGCAGTGCTGATCGCTGCCGGGTATGGGATATATTACCTGTGGACCGGGACGATCCCGGCGCACACGCTACAAGTTCTCGGAACCTATGGCATTCTAACCTTGATCGTGTTTGTGATCACCTTGATCACCAAGCCGGCTGGTGAGAAACACTAAAACTAATCAGCGCTTTTGGGACGAAACTTGGACAAGTCGACGGTCCATGGCTCGGCTTTCGCTTCGGCGATCAATTGCCTTGACAATGGATGGTCGAGAACCGCCGCCGTATAGGCCTCAGCCAGCCCTTCCAAGGCAACGCCATACGTCCTGAACCGGGTCGCCACAGGCATATAAAACGCATCCGCAGCAGACCAGTCACCAAACAAGTAGGGTCCATCGCCTTGATACAAGGTGCGGGCCTCTTCCCAGATTTGAAGGACGCGCTGAATATCCCATTTCAAACCACCCGACATAGATGGCGTCGGATGTTGGCTTCGAATATCCACTCCCATATCGCTGCGAATATCGATGAAGCTGGCATGCATTTCCGAACACATGCTTCGAGCGCGGGCTCTTTTGACGGGATCAGCTGGCCAGACTTTACCAGCAGGAACTTGTTCTGCGATCCATTCGGTGATCGCGAGGCTGTCATGGATCACGACGTCCTCAGTGACCAGCGCTGGAACGCGATGCTGCCCGGTCGCGTCGAGAAGCGTTGCATAGGTTTCTTCCGGCCCCAGGGGTAACACTTGCTCGTCGAGATCTAGTCCCGATCCGCGCGCGACCAGAGCCGCTCGGATCGACCAGGATGAGTAGTTCAAGTTGCCCAGGTAGAGTGTGCTCATTTTCCCGCTTCCTTCCAGCCACGGCCACTTTGCTGGAAGTAACGTGCTGTCAGACCAGCATCTTTCGCCGCTTTGAACTGTTCACGCGCTTTTTGACGTGCCGCGCTGTCACCATCATCAAACATCACCATGCAGCGTTCAAAAGCCGCATCAACAGGTAATTCGACCCCATCCATCAACAAAGCAACCGCTGCTGAATTGGCATTTTCGGTCTGGCTGGTGATCAGGATTGGCTGGGCATCTGGCAAAAGCCCTTCAGCTTCGGCTTGTCCATGCGGGAGGAAGCTCTGATCGTCATACGTCCACAATGCCTCGTCCAGCGCCGCACGCCGAGTCGCATCTGAGCTCACAGCCAAGACCCGCCAGCCACGCTCTAAGCATTTCTCAAGCAAAGGCCCGACAGCCCGTTCCAGCGTCGTACGCTGGAGGTGATAAAACCACCATTCCGGCTGCCGGGCATCGCTCATCGTCTAGTCTTCGTAATTGTCAGCGATCCAGCGATCCAGGAGTCGCGGACCAAAACCACTGGCCCAGCTAGGGTCGGTTGGTGCTTTGTCACCTTCGACCCAGGCAACACCGGCAATATCCAGGTGGGCCCAGGTTTGTCCTTCATTGACGAACCGTTGCAGGAATTGTGCTGCGGTAATCGATCCAGCCGCGCGGCCGCCAATATTGCGCATATCCGCAAACTTGGATTTCAACTGCTTGTCATATTCAGGGCCCAGCGGCAGGCGCCAGACGCGCTCGCCTTCTGTGAGGCCTGCTTTGGTCAGCTGATCGGCCAGGCTATCATCATTCGTAAACAGACCTGCATGGTGGTGTCCAAGCCCGATCACGATTGCTCCAGTCAGTGTGGCCAGGTCGACAATCGCTGTCGGTTTGTAAGTCTCCTGCGCGTACCAAAGCACATCACAGAGCACGAGACGGCCCTCGGCATCAGTGTTTTGAACCTCAATGGTCTGACCTGAGGCCGACTTGAGAATGTCGCCAGGACGGATGGCATCGCCGTCTGGCATATTCTCGACCAATCCGACGAGGCCCACGACATTTGCTTTGGCTTTGCGTTTCGCAAGCGACAGCATCGCCCCAACAACAGCGGCCGATCCGCCCATATCGCCGCGCATATCCTCCATGCCCGCCCCGGGCTTCAACGAGATGCCGCCTGTGTCAAAGCAGACGCCCTTGCCGACGAGCGCAACCGGCGCTTCGCCTTTCTTGCCGCCCATCCAGCGCATAATAC